>CAZHYK010000011.1:10013-18104 GCA_964536715.1 Candidatus Woesearchaeota archaeon
GTCTTACTAGAATAAATTATATCTCACTTCGCTCGATATAATATGGGCCTAGGAGGAATCGAACCCCCATCTGCCGGTCTGGAGCCGGCCATTCTACCATTAGACTATAGACCCTTATATTTAAGGAGATTTGGCGCTTTTTAAATATTGAGTTTTAAACAACAAACCTTTAAAAGAGACAATAATTAAATCAATTATAGGCCGACATCGCATACAGAAATTAAAAATTTCTGTCTCTTCGGTCCTCCCTAAATCGGACCTACAGATAGTGGTATTGCACGAGACTGGAAATCTCTCTCAATTTCCAATATCTTTAAAAACAATTAAACTTCTCAATAATTATAAGCCGACATCGCATAGTGGTATTGCATCGGATTGCTAATCCGAGCCCTCCGGGGCCCCAGGGTTCGATTCCCTGTGTCGGCATAATTAGGAATTAATAATTATTTTTTCTCAAATACTCATTTCAACTAGATTATTTTCTAGGAAATATTCTTCTTCACTTGCTTTAATTCTAAAAATAATTGAATTAATTTTTGAACTTTTCAAATCAAGATTTTTGATATTTAATGTGGTTATTACTCCAGGAGATATTGTTTTCACATCAAATTCCTTAATTGATTTTTCTTCAGATATTACTTCTAAGATAATGTTTGTTGCGTTAATCAATCCACTGTTGTATATCTCAATATTAAAATCTAGATATTTTCCTGCCTTAGATGCAGAAATATTTCTTATTGAAAGTTCTGGTTTCGAGGGTACGGAATATAGCTCTATTAAAGCATCTATAATTTCCTCATCTAATTTTTGGTTACAGGATAGATAAGGATACAAAATAGATTCTTTTTTATCTATATGGTTGAAACCGAAAACATGAAGTAATTCATGAAGTTCTACAAGAAGTTCCTCGCAATGAGTTGCATATCTATTAGAATAAAGTTGAATTTCTCCCTGAATAATTAAAGGATAGGGGTTTAGATCTAGATATTTTCTAGGACCTCCCTCTCCGGCAATAAATGTTTTTAATTCTTCGGAGCTATCTTCTCTTTGCTTTGTTTCTTCAGAGCAACTTATTATTATATCCGGCTCTTCATTTGTGTTTTCCAATTCATAAAAATAAATTATTCCAGTGCCTTCACTAATCATATTAAATGCTTCTTTCATCGCATTTTTTCTTTCAAGGTTACAATCATTTTCAAAAAAATAGGAGAGCTTATTTTTTGAAAATCTCATTCCTTGAGAAAATTGAATCAGGGTAGAACTCGTGTTAAATGCTTCTGGAAGTTCTGGTTTCAGAGTTATTGAGAGATTCTTATAATCTAGAGGGAGATCTTGATAAAGCGTATATCCATAATAGACAAGACCGATTGAAATTGCTAATAGAATAAAAGTGAGTAATTTTTTCATATAAATCTATCCAAATCCTCTTTCTTTATAAATTCTTTGTATATTCTCTCTACAGTTCTATCATTTACCTTATCGTGGAAAACAAACCCTCCTCCAAATGTCTTTGGTATATGCATTAATTCATGGATTATAGTTTTCGTTTGTTCTTCTTCTGAGAGTTTATCAAATTTTTCTGAAATAAATTCTACTAAATAAAATCCCTTTCTATTCAAGGCAACTTGCATTGCCTTTCCCATCGCATGACATCGAGCAATCGTTCTCTTTGTTGAAGAACCATAACTTCTTAGAAAACCTACATTATCCATATCTATGTGATTCCAATTCATCTTTTCAACAATCTTTTTTGCTCTTTCTTTCAAATCTTCTGCATGTTCGTATTTCATTTTATTTCTATAATTTTTTCTTTATTTGAAAGTCCGGATTTTATAATTACATTCTTATGAGTTGTTTTAAAATATTTAGAAAGAATTTTTACAAGTTCTAAGTTTGCCTTATTTTTATCTGCTGGAGATCTTAAAGATATTTGAAAGTTATTTTCGTCTAATTTTTTTATTTCTTCCTTCTCTGAATTTGGTTTAACCTTTACAAAAATTTTCATATTAGTCTTAATTCTCCTATGTTTTTATAGTTAGTGATAGATCTAGGTTAAAGAATTATTTAATAGGTATCTCTAGTAAATATTTTCCTCTTCCTGAAAAATTAGGTTTCCATTTATTAATTTTAAGTTTCTTTGTAGCTTTTTTTTCCTTATCTAACCATATTCCAATAAAGGGCTTACAAAAAAAAGAATGAATAGAAAGAGTTTTTTCTTTATCGAAAACAAATAATAAGGGAGGAGAATTTTTTTTAAACATTAAACCGGAAAATTTGCTCCAAGGGGATTTACAGATTTTTACCTGAATCGTTTTTTTATCTTTTCCTTCATAATATGTAAATCTTTTTAATTTTATTTTTTTATTCATCTTTAACTAGGATATGTAATCCTCTTTTGAAAATATTTTCTATATAGTTTTCAACATCTTCTAATTTTTTAAAAGTATACTTTTCTTCATAATCGGGGTTATGGAATAAACATTCTTCTGTTGAATAATCTCTACAAACCTTAGGTCGTTTTTCATAAATTTTACATTTATTGTCTTCTCCTAAATGTTCACAAGGAGTTAAAAATTCTATATACCAAGCATAATCTCCATCTACATAAACATTTACATTCTTATGACTAACATACCACTTTATATTTTCAAAATCTTCTAAAGACTCTGGAATATCTATCTCAGTGATTACATATCTACAACACATTGCGAAACAGCCTTCACAGGTTTTTTTTGCTTTCATTCTTTTTTAAAATTTTGAGGGTTTAAATAGTTAGTTGAAAGAAATTTTACTGAATTGAATTATTTTTCCCTCGCCGTCATCTCGTTACAATCTCTCTTTCTCACAATTTGCATTTCGTAAAATTATTGAAATGTATTTTTCTTTTACTCAAAGCGAATTGCTCGCCGTCTCTCCCTCGCCGTCATCTCGTTACAATCTCTCTTTCTCACAATTTGCATTTCGTAAAATTATTGAAATGTATTTTTCTTTTACTCAAAGCGAATTGCTCGCCGTCTCTCCCTCGCCGTCATCTCGTTACAATCTCGATGCCGTCTCGGTGTTTCAGAATATGTTCTTTTCCTACTGCTTGTTTTGTTCTTGCGTCTAGGGCCTTGATAAAGTTATTTCCCAAATCAGAGTGTATTCTAAATGCGAATTCTAAAGCTGTTGTTCCTTCGGGAACTAGGAAACAATCTGGGAGAATTCTTCCTTCGGAGTCTGCTAATTTATGAACTCCAGCGGGAAAAACTGCAATGTATTTCAATAGGGAGAAAACTGCTTTATCTAAAATTTCTTGAACTCCAGTTCCAAACTCATACTTTTCTAAGACATTTTCTTTTATAGATTTTAACGCTTCTTTTTGTTTATCATTGAGTTTTTCTTCATTGAGAGTGAAATCTTTTTCTCCAGGAGTATATTTTATTAGTTCGGCTTTCGTTGCCTGTCTTAAGGAGAGTTCTGAATCTGCTGAACAGGGAATTATAATTAGTTCAGGGTATTTTTCTACTAACCTATCATAATTTTCTTTTGAGTTAGGTTTATCAATTTTATTTGCTGCGATAATCATCGGTTTAGTTAGATGTCTTAATTCGTGAGAAAATTTTAGGAGTTGTTCATCGGTCCATTGGTCCGGTTTTTCTTCGTCAAATTTTAATTTTTTCAAAGCTTGGATAACATTTTCTTCTTTAATATTTAGCCCAGTAAATTGCTTTGCAATTGCTTTAGAAAGTTCTTTTTTTTCTATCTGTAGTGTTCTAGCAAAGACTCTCCAGACTTTTTTTAGAATAGAAAGATACCATAAATCTAATTCATGTTCCAACATTTCTACATCTTTCAAGGGATCTCCAGTTCCTTCTTTTCCTTCTGAATCTGTTGTTCCCGAAATGTCTACAACATGAATGAAAGCATCGGCTCGTGATAAATCATTTAGGAATTGGTTACCTAGACCTTTTCCCTCTGAAGCCCCTTCAACAAGTCCTGCTACATCCATAAGTTCAACAGGAACGAATCTTATCTCTCCGTTGCAACTCCCGGTTCTAGGATTACACTTTGTGTTTAAATCCTTACATAAACAATTTATTCTAACATATCCAACTCCTGTATTAGGTTTTATTGTCGCGAAGGGATAGGAGGCAATTAGAATATCCATTAGAGTTGCTGCTTTGAAGAAAGTGCTCTTTCCTGCCGAGGGTTTTCCTACAAGTCCGATTAACATATTTTTAGCACTTAAAGAAGATTTTTAAGAGTATTGGAATGAAGGTAGAAAATTTATGTTAGATTATTATACTAGAAAATAAATTAAATAAAATATTTACCGAATTTAAGGAGTCTAATATTTGTTGTTTATAATCTTCAGGATTTATTATAGTTTCTAATTCTGGTAGTTTTTTAGTTATAACTCTTATAGATTGAGATTTTCCTGTATGATAAATCCTCATGTTAGGGAGTAATTTTTCCCTTAGTTCCTTAATTATTTCCTTTCCTTTCTCTTCTGAAATTTGTAAATCTATATCTCCCCGATTGGCTTTATAGACTATGGTAACATAGGGCGGAAAACTTTTAGGATTAAATCTTATCCATGGATTTCCTCCTGCTACTTCCTTAGGTTTTCTATACTCCAATTGAGGAAAATTCTCTCTCGAAATCATTTCAAAATATTCATAAAATTTATCTGTATTTTCTTCTGTTACTCTTACATATCCTGTTCGAGCCCTTTCGATACCATTTTTAATAACCATTTTCTTGAATTCTATTCTTTTAGAATCTTCATTCTTATTAAAGAATTCCAGTAACTCTTCGTATGAAATTCTTTTTTGATATTGTTTCATAGGAGCCTCTTCATTAAAATAAATTTCAGGAGATAATAGGCAGGTAATATATTTACTTATCTCATTCTTGTCTAATAAATATTTCCCTGTTTTGTGATATCTTTTAGCCTGATCAGGTTGCTCTGAAGAATAAATTTTATTTTCTATAAGTATCATTACCTTACTATTATTAATCTCAAAAAGTGTAGCTATATCACACTCTCCATATTTGCCTAGATAGGATTTCCAAGCCTTTATGAATTGAAAAGATTCATCTATACCTAATTTATTGAGTAACCATCTTTGAAATTTTTCCGATGAATACAGCTCTTCAGTTACTAATAAATCAATCTCACTCTCTCCAGTCCTAACTGAAAATTTATTGTTTTCACTTATTTCAAAATTATTTTCTTGCATTGATATATTTTTTAAAATTTACATTAATTTTTTTATTTCCCTATACATAAATACAATTGTGAATTAGATTATTTAAATCTAATTAAAAAAATAAAAAAGGCCGAAAGGCCAAAAAATAAGGTACAAAATAAATTATAAAATTATTCTGTTTATGCAACATTTTCTGTTGGAGTCTCAACTTGAGTTTCTCCCTCTGTAGTTGCTGGAGCTTCAGTGCTTTCAGCAGATTCTGTCGATGCTTCAGTAGTTTCTGCTACTGGAGTTTCTGTAGTCTCAACAGCTTGTTCTACAGGTTGCTCACTAGTTGTAGTTTCTGTTGTTTCAGTACCTTGAGTACTCTCAACAGCTTGTTCTACAACAGGTGTAGTCTGTTCATTTGTATTTGTTTCCATTCCCCTAAAAAGGAGACTTCTTTTATAAGTGTTTGGGTTTTCCGTCGGATTTTTCCATTTTTACGACGGAGAGGTAACAAAAAAGTAATTACTAACTAGATTAGACAAATCCTTATAAATAAGAAAAATTTTTCACTAGTATGAAAGAGGGATTTGATTTAGAAAAATATTTAGAAATTCAATCAAAGGAAATTATCTCTCGTGTTAATGGTTTTGAAAAACTTTATTTAGAATTTGGAGGAAAAATTTATGATGATTTTCACGCAGCAAGAGTCCTTCCAGGATATGATCCTAATACAAAAATTGAAATTTTAAAAAAGATAAAAGATCAGTGTGAAATAATTTTCTGTATCTCTGCAAAAGATATTGAGAACTCAAAAATGAGGGGAGATTTGAATATGAATTATACCTCTTCTGCTCTAAAATCTATAAACGATTTGAAAGAGTTCGGATTAGAGGTTTCTGCAATAATTATAAATCGTTTTGCAGGAGAAAAGAAAGTTTTGAAATTTAAACAATATTTAGATAATTTAGGTATTAGGAATTTTCTTCAAAAAGAAATTGAGGGTTATCCTGCTGATGTAGATAAGATTATGAGCGAGGAAGGTTATGGTCAAAATCCCTATGTAGAAACTAAGAAACCAATTATAATTGTAACTGGCGTTGGACCGGGAAGTGGAAAAATGGCCTTCTGTCTTTCACAAATGTACTTTGACAACATCAATAATAAAAAGACAGGGTTTGCGAAATTTGAAACTTTTCCTGTATGGAACCTTCCCTTAGATCATCCAATAAATATGGCCTATGAGGCTGCAACAGCCGATATAGGAGATAAAAATATGATTGATCCGTTTCATTTAAAGGAAACTGGAGAGATAGCTATAAACTACAATAGAGATATAGAAAATTTTCCAATCTTGAAGAGAATATTAGAAAGAGTTGAAACTGAAAGTTATAAATCTCCGACAGAAATGGGAGTAAATAAAATTAAGGAAGGAATTATCTCTGATGATATGGTAGAAGAATCTGCAAGACAAGAGATAATTAGAAGATTTTTTAGATATAAAAAAGAGTATCAACTAGGACTCGTTAATAAGGAAACTATAGATAGAATTACTAAGATTATGCAATCTTTAGATTTAAATGAATCAGATAGATTAGTAGTTTCCAAAGCAAGGGAGTGTGCTTTAGAGTCTGAAAAAAATCCAGAAAAGGGGAACAAAGGATTTTATTGTAGCTCCGCACTTAAACTAAATGGAAAGATTATTACTGGAAAAAATTCTTCGTTATTGCATTCTGAATCTGCATGTATTCTAAATGCTTTGAAAGAGCTTGCAAAAATTCCAGATGATATTGATTTAATCCCAAAACAAATTATAACTTCAATTAAAAATTTAAAACAGAAGACAAAGAAAAATCCAAATACAAGTTTAAATGTCTCAGAAATTTTAATTACTCTTGCAATATCCTCTTCTTCCAATCCCTCAGCTCAAAAATGTATTGAAAAAATTCCTTTACTATATGGGACTGAAATGCACACTACCCATCTTCCGACAAAAGGAGACGAATCTGGAATAAGAGATTTAGGAATTAATTTAACAACAGATGCGGAAATCACTGGAAGAATTTATTTAGTAGATTAATTATTTATACTCTTTGACTTCAGTTTTTTTAGGCTCGTATTCTTCTATATCCCCTTCGTAATTAACATACCTTCTAATTTTTGCTCCAAGTCCATAAACCATTTTTATTCCTAATTCCTTGCAAACTTCTGTCTCTGGAACATTCTCTCCAAATTCAACTCCACCGCCTTTTGCAAAAATATCTGGTTTTATTATTTTTAATGTCTCATTAACACTTCCATTTTTATCTACCGAAAGAACGACCTTGTCTACAAAGTTTATTGTCTCTATTAGATTGACCCTATCTTCTTGTCTCATAAAGGGTTTAGAAACATCTCGATTATTTTTTAGTTGTTCATCATTATTAACTATTACAACTAAAAAATCTCCGAGCGATTTTGCCTTTCCAAAATATTCTAGATGTCCTACATGAAACGGATCAAAATAACCGCTTACAGCCACGATAACAGGCTTTATATTTTCCTTGTCGCTCTTTTCCATATTCTTTTTAGGAACTTTCTCTTTAAATAACTTTCTAGGATGGAGCACATAGATAATTTTTTAGTTGATAAAAAAAGTAGTAACTAACTTTTATAAAAGGAGTTAAATTTTTTAGTGTATGAAACAAAGAAAAGTGGAGTACAAAAAATTGAATCAGTTAGAGAGGAAAAAAATAAATACAAAAAAGAAAAAAGAGAAGGAAGAATTTGATAGAAAACAAGATATGAGACTTAAACAGGTTAAATTATTTTAGTGTAAGGTTCCAACTTATTTATTTTCAATTTAACGCCCTGAGGACGCCCCAACCGGGAATTGAACCCGGGTCTCAAGCGCGACAGGCTTGTGTACTAG
>CAZHYK010000012.1:0-11070 GCA_964536715.1 Candidatus Woesearchaeota archaeon
AAAGGATATAAGGCTGTTCAAACTATTTTGATAAAACTTTCTAAAGATGATATGGATAGAATTAGCAATGCTATAGATGTTGGAGTTGATAGCGGAGCTATTTTAAACTATATAAACTTTGAATTAAGTCAGGAAATTGAAAATAATTACAGGGCTGAAGCGATAAAACTTGCGACGGAAGATGCTAAAATGCAGGCTCAGGCCATGGCTAAGGGATCTGGAAATAAATTGGGAAAGTTAGTTTCTATATCCAATCAAGATTCTTATTATCAACCCTTTAGGATTTATGAATCTTCGATTAGCGATAGTAGCGAAGGCATTGAAATAGCAAAGTCGGCACTTTCAATTCAACCGAGTGAACAAACAATTTCTGCACAAGTTTCTGCAGTTTACAAAATTAAATAACTTTTTAATTTTTTGAATAAATCTATTAATATTATGGCAATCAAAATTAAAGTTGTAGGAATTGATAAAAAATTGTAGTTTAAGGTTTAACTAAATCTTTCTCTTCTCCCAATCTTCAATTGCTTTTCTTAAACAATCTGCCGCGAGATTAGAACAATGCATTTTGATTGGTGGAAGTCCTTTCAGTGCAGTTGCAACATTTCTATTTGTAATTTTTTTTGCCTCCTCCAAGGTTTTTTCCTTTGCAAGCTCGGTAATCATACTAGAAGTTGAGATCGCTGCAGCACAACCCATCGTTTGAAATTTGATGTCTTTTATTATGTCCTCCTTCCTGGAATTTTTCCCAATCTTTAGAGTGATTCTCATAACATCCCCGCAAATAGGATTTCCAAGAATGCCTATTGCATCTGGGTTTTTTATCTCTCCTAAATTTTTTGGATGAGTAAAATGTTCAATTACTTTCTTGGAATATTTTGTAACCGCCATCATCTATTGAGTTCTTCTAATAATTTATCTATGTCTATTCCATGAGCTGCCGCCCCCTCTTCAATAGTTTCCATCATTGCCATAGGACAACCTCCACAAAACATTCCCTCTTCTGCAAGAAGTTCTGCAGCATCCGGTCGAATAGAAAGAACTTCTGAGAAGGTCATGTCTGAAACTATTTTAGGTTTAATCTCTTTTTTTACCATTTTTTCCTCCCAAATTTAATTTGAATGGACTTATCTCCCCTAACTTTATTACACATTCCTTTAAACTTTTTATAACGTAGTCAATTTCTTTTTTAGTTAGTTTATCAAATGTGATTCTCATATTTCCGTTTATATACATTTCACTAACTCCTATTGCTTTCAAAACGTGACTTCTCTCTAAATTCGAAGAATTACAAGCAGATCCTGTAGAAACATAAATCTTCTTATCTGAAAGCATTAATAGAAGACTTTCTCCCTCAATTCCATAGAAAGAAAAATTTAAATTATTTGAGATTCTATTTTCTTTAGAACCATTAAGTATTGCTCCCGGAATTTTTAAAACTTCCTTTAATAAATAATTTTGAATTTTTTTCAATTCATTTGAATTTTCTTTAGTTTGGATTGATTTTCCCAAGGAAATTATCCCCAAGGTATTTTCAGTTCCATTTCTAATTTTTCTTTCCTGTCCTCCCCCATGGATTAAGGATTCAATTTTAATTCCTTTTTTAATAAAGACAAATCCTATTCCTTTCAAAGCTCCAATTTTATGTCCTGAAAAAGTTGCAAAATCTAAATCTATTTTTCTTAAATCGATTTTTATTTTTTTTAAAGATTGGACCATATCGGAGTGAAAATAAATTTTTTTTTCCTTGCAAATTTTTGAAATTTCTTTAATTGGTTGAATTGTTCCGATTTCATTATTTACATGCATAATAGAAACTAATAATGTATCTTTCCTAATTTTATTTTTTAGATCTTCTAGTAATACTATTCCTTCTTTATCTACCCTAACCATTTCAATCTCATATCCTTCTTTTTTTAAAGAGTTACAAGTTTCAATAACTGAAGGATGTTCTATTTCAGAAATTAGAATGTGATTTTTCTCCTTATTATTTTTTGCTATTCCTTTTATGATTAAATTATTCCCCTCGGTACCTCCGGATGTAAAAATAATTTCAGAAGCACTACAATTTAAATATTTAGAAATTAATTTTCTAGAATTTTCTATCTTATTTCTTGCTTTCTCTCCTAAATGATGTATAGAAGACGGGTTTCCATAGAGAGAAAAATTTTTCCTAATTTCATTTTCTACTTTCTTAGAAAGAGGAGTTGTAGAGGCATGGTCGAGAAATATTTCTTTCATTTTAGTAAAGAGGATTGCAGTTACAATATTCTAAAACTTCTTTGTTGTATTTCCTACAAACGTCACAAGCGCATTTAGATTTTTTCATTTTTTTTAATAATTCCTGAATTTCAACTAAAGCATTTGATTTATTTTCATAAATTCTCTTCGCAGAAAGTTTGACTTCTTTTTCTAGTTTAGAGGATAGTTTTATTTTATTAGCTCTTTTATCTTTTAGATATTGTGAAACTGCAGCCTTGGTAATTCCTAAGAGGTTACCTACTTTCTCATAACTAAGTTTATACTCTCCGACTAACTCTCTTGCTAACTCTTTTCTCAATTTGGGTAGTATATACCATACTTCAATTTCTTGAGGAAGTCTAAATAATTTTCCCATGTCAACTATAGTTTACGAGCGTTTATAAGGTTTACGATTCAAAAGATTTTATATACTTAGAAACATTATTTATTGTTTCGTCTAGCTCTCCATTCTTATTTATAATAGTAATATCGAAAAATTTTGAAAAAGCTAATTCTTCTTTCACCTCTTCAATTCTTCTCTTTATTATATCTAAGGAATCTGTTGCTCTTTCAATTAATCTTTTTTCTAATTCTTTTAAATTTTCAACACTAATAAAAATAACCTTACACTCATTTTCTTCTTTTATTTTTTTAGCCCCCTGAACATCTACAACAAAAAGAACGTTTTTTCCAGAATTTAATATTTTCTTTACATCTGATTTTCTACTTCCATAATAGTTATCATAAACTCTTGCCCATTCAAACATCTTATTTGAATTAATGTTCTCTTCAAATTCTTTCTTTGCTATAAAAAAATAATCTTTCCCATTTTTTTCTCCGTTTCTAATGGGACGAGTTGTACAGGTAATAACTTTTTCTAATTTTAATTCTTCAATTTGAATAATTTTCTCGGCTACACTAGTTTTTCCTGCTCCGGAACATCCAGTTATCACAAAAATTTTTCCTTGTTTCATTATTCAATTATCTTGTCCAATTCGTCCATTACTTCCTTCCCTAAAACTTTCCCCTTTAACCTTCCCATAATTAAACCCATATAAGCATTCTTATTTAATCCTGGTTTTTCTTTTATCAAGTTATTAATTTCTTTTCTTAAATCTATGATTTCTTTTTCTAATGCTTCTTCAAAAGTTTTTCCTTCTACTAATTTTTGTAAAACTATTCTAACTTCATTTTCAGAAATTCTTTTTCCTACTTCTGAAAGAACACTATCTAAAACGTTTAGGCTAAGAATTTTTTCAATTTCGTTTATAGGAATTTTTTCTTTTGTAGAAATTTCTTTTGGAAATAATGTTAAAGATTTGGCAACTAGAGAAGGATTGTCTAAAACATTCATCAAGAATTTATATTCTTCCAATTTATTTTCTGAGAGAATTAGCTTTATTAGTTCTTCATTTAAATTATCGTCTCTAAGAAAAGCTCGCTTCTTTGATGTAAGTTCAGGTAGAGTTTTTTTTGCTTCGTTAATTATCTCTCTTGAAATATTTAGAATAGGCAAATCGGTTTCAGGATACATTCTTGCACTTCCGGGCATTGGCCTTAGAAATTTGCTAGTTCCATCAGGGTTAGCTCTTCTAACTTCTTTTTTACAAGAGTTATTTTCTATACATTCTAGTTGTCTTTCTATTTCTTTATTTACTGTTGTAATCATTGTGGAAGGATCTTGGAATCCCTTAATTTCAACTCTTTCGCTTCCTTCTAGGGAGATATTCAAGTCTTGTCTGATTGTTCCAATTCCTCGTTTAACATTACACGATCTTAAAATCTCTCCAATCTTCATTGCAGTTTCTTTAATTTGTTCAGGGGTATGCATATGCGGACCCGTGGCAATTTCTACGAGTGGAATTCCTAGTCTATCAAGTTTGTATGATTTTGAGTTTTGTATTTTTTCATCTTTATAATCTGAAGGTCTTGCAGAATCCTCCTCTAAAAATAAATAATCTATTCCGACTTTTCCAAAAGAGGTTTCAACAAATCCATCTCTAGCAAATAGAACGGTTCTCTGGAATCCGGAAGTATTAGAACCGTCTATAACTGTTTTTCTCATTATTTGAGTTACTGGAATTATTTCACAATTTAATAAAATCGCAATTTGAATTGCGATTTTCAAAGCTTCCTTGTTTATCTCGTGAGGAGGTTCTTCATCTAATTCAACTAAACAAGTTGTATCAAAAACTTCATAAATAAAAGTCCTGTCTAACTCCTTCTCATATTTTGCTGCAGGATCTAACTCTCCAGTTTCTCCAATAACAGGATTTATTTTTCTTTTAACTCTTTTGAGAGGTTCATCTTTTCGCAGAATAGATGGGCAAGAGCAGAAAAGTTTATGAGTTTCTAATTGTTGGTGTATTTCTAATCCGGCTTTTAACCCTAATTTTTTATAATCAAGTTCCATAATAATTTAATAAAAAAGAGGTTTATAAGACTTATCTATTTTTTAAGAATTCTCTCAATAAATCTACAATTTGAATTTTGAATTTAGGGACATAATTTATTGCTCCAGCATTTTTATGTCCTCCACCATCTACGAAAGCATTTGGAATTTTCTCATCTACAAATTTTAAGAATTCATGAACTGAGAAATTTGCACTATCTGTTGCTCTAAATGTCATTGCAGTATTCATTATGCCTAGAGAGACAAGTTTTTCTTTTCCCTCTCTTTTTAAGGAATCGTGAACTAGACCAACACTTCTTCCGGGTTTAGGAAAGAATCCAAATCCAGGAAATGTTTCTTCAATCATTATTTCTTGGAGAGTTATTCCATTTATTTCTTCTATAATTGCATTTTCCTTAGCGATAGCTAAACCTTTTGCATCTAGAGATCGGATATAAGGGGCCATAAGAGAAACAAGTTTTTCTTGTTGAGCTCTAGGCTGTCCAAATACTACCTCAAAATATTCCCTTGCCTCTAAAAATCTTATTCTTGTAGAAACATAGTCTATAACTAAGGATAAATCACTTAGAAGTTCTTTTGAATATCCTTCTTTTTCTGCAACTTCTAGATATTTATTTATAATATCTGGATTTCCTAAATCAATTCTATCTGCTAATCCTGCTAGAGCTGAAATTTGTGAAATATTTTCTATTTTTGGATAGATAAATCTAGCCAGTTCTACACATAACATTCCTGCAGAGATATTATCTCCACTTTCTCCAACTAAGAAAGGGGTTATATGGACTAAAACTTCTTTAGAGATTACGTCTTCATCAAACTTATGATGATCTACTACAATAAAATCAGATCCGTGAATTTTTCCTTGAAGAATTCCCATTAAATCCTCTGGAGTTGAACCATTATCTACGATTAAAATTAGAGGCATTTTATTTGAAAATTTTGCAACATTTCTTAGACTTAATGAAGTGTCTTTTATGGAATCTTCTAATTCATAGTAAGGAGCAGCGCAAGGAGCTCGAGTAAATAATTCCCAGGCCGCTTTTGGGTTTGTAGGATTTTGTTCTTCTATAAGGGAAATAATTGCCCTTTCTAAGGCAAATCCTGCCGAATATCCATCAGTATCATTGTGGTGTCTGACGATTATCGGTCTTCCTTGAAGGACAGCCAATCTTACTTCTGTTGCAGCTTTTGTAAATCCATCTCTTAATTTCTCTAAAATAGAATCTTCTATTAGAAAGTCTATAGGTTCTACTTTTGCTTGAATTCTTAAGAGTTCTTTAATATTATTTTCTAATTGTAATTTTGATTCTCCTTCTTTTTTGAAAAATGAAATAACATCTCCCTCAATCATTCCATTAAATTCCTCAATTTTTACCATTGCTTTGACACAGTCTCCTTCCTCAAAGGTTGGAAAAGCTCTCTCTCCAGCTCCAGCAAATGCTTTTAAGGGAATTCTTCCAGTACCATCAAATAGTTCAAAAACAGTAGGACCTGCTGTTTGAACAACTCGCTCAATAATTCCATTTAGAGTCAATCTAAATCCTATATTCTTTCTATTTACATCTCTAATAAGTTTCTCTTCAACAGGTGAATTAAACTTATTTTTCTTAACAAATTTTTTATTATTCATAATCGTTTTTATTAACTAAAAAAATGTACTTTTTTAATCTATTATATCTGTTACTAAATTCTAGTGGTTTTTAAACCTTTCTACATTTTTTCCAAAATCTTAATTCTTTGATTAATATCTGGATGGGTAGAGAATAACTCTTTTGCTTTATTTGGTTTTGCTAAAAATAATGGGGAGATGGATCCTGAAACTTTCATTTCGGAATTTGATTTTATTTTTTTTAGTGCTCCGATTAAACCAGTTGGAGTTCTCATAAATTTAACCGCTGTCGCGTCTGCACTATATTCTCTTTTTCTGGAAATTGCAAGTTGAACTAAGGATGTAACGATGGGAGATAAAATTGCTAAAACTATTCCAATGATTATTAAAATTCCTCCAGAATTATTTTTATTATTTCTGTTATTTCCTCTAAACCATAAACTCCTTAAAAATATTTGGGAAATTATAGAAATCATTCCTATAAGAACTGCCGTTAGAGTCATAAATCTGATATCATAATTTGCAATATGAGATAGTTCGTGAGCTAGAACTCCTTCTAATTCTTGTTTGTTTAATTTTTCTAGAGATCCAGTTGTAACACATATTGCTGAATTTTGGGGATTTCTTCCTGTTGCGAATGCATTAATTTGAGGATTATCCATCACGTAAAGTCTAGGCATTGGTAACCCAGAAGCAAGAGTTAAGCCTTCCACGAGGCTGTAATATTGCTTATCTTTTGTAGGATCTGCTTTTATTGCATTCACGGAAGCAAGAGCGATTTTATCAGATTTATAATAGCTTATTAGAGTATAAATCAAAGTAAAAATAATCGCAATTATCAAAATAAAAAATGCATCCATTTCAGAAAAAGCAATAGCGATAGAATAAATCAATGCGATTAGAATTACTCCTACTAATCCAATTAAAATTATTGAACTTCTTTTATTTCTAGAAATTTGATCATAGAATGAAATTCTTTGAGGTTCCATCTTTTTATGAAATTAATAAAATAAGAGAGTTTTTAAGAGTTTAGTTTTCTAGAGGGATTAAGCAAAATTATCAAATTTAATCTTAGGAACTGCCCTATCTTCTGCTGGAATTTCTAAATAATCTTTCTTATCCTTAAAACCATACATTGATGCAAACCATTTTCCAGGTATTACTTGTCTTGAATTATTATAACTCATGCTAGAATCGTTGTAGTATTGTCTTGCATAAGCAACTTTATCTTCAATTGCAGAAAGTTCTTGTTGAAGATGTAGGAAATTTTCATTTGCTTTCAAATTTGGATAATTTTCAGCAATAGCAAAAATATTTTTTATTGCTCCTTGTAATTTATTTCCTGCTTTAACTTTTTCAGAAATAGTCTCAGCTCCAAGCATAGATTTTCTAGCATTTGTTACTTCAGTAATAACCTTCTTCTCGTATTTTGCATAAGCCTTTACAGTTTCTAAAAGATTAGGAATTAGATCTGCTCTTTTCTTTAATTGAACATCAATTTGCGCTAAAGAATTCTCTATTCGGTTATTCAAAACTACAAATTTATTATAATAACTGAAGAACATTATTGCGATAATAATTGCAACGCCAGCTATAATCCAAATCACCATATATTTTATATTTTAAAAGAGTTTATAAATCTTTCCTAGCTAATTATCTAGGCAAACTTTACAAGGAGTGTATTTTTTTCTCTTGAAGAAAGATTCGGTAGTCCCTCTCAATTTATATTTAGGTTTTATTAATTTACTAAATCTACAATTAGATTTATGATAGGTCTTTGTTTCCGTGGAACCTATAAACCCATATGTTTTATATGTTTTCTTTTTTGTAGTTTTTATTGGAGTGTAACTGTAGTCTGCATAGACAGATTTGAGATCTTTATATACTGGAACTTCTCTAACTATTGTTTGAGTCTCTCTCGGAGTTTGAATTTCTTGAATTATTGGTTTTTCAACCTCAATAGTTTTTATTACTTCCTTTATAATTGGTTTTTCAACAGTTCTTATTTCAGTCTCAATAATCTTTTGTCTTATTTCTTTTTCTTTTTGAGGTTCAATTAGAAAATAAATTATTACTCCGAAAATTGTTAAAAGTATAAACGCTGAAATCCAAATTTGTGTTGGATTAAGTTCTAAGAAATAAATTAATCCAAATTGAATTAAGATCAACACTATGGATACAATAATTGCAAATCCTCCATATTTTATATTTAAATTTTTCTTCTCTCTAATCTCAGGTTCTAGTATTGAAATTCTTTTCCCCCCTTCGATGTATTCCTTTTTAGTAGGAATTTGAGGCTTATTTTGATTTGACATATGCAAAGAATTAGTTTTATTTAATTGATTTCTAGGAGAACTAATTATCGCCTGATTTTTGTTTTGTGAATTGTTCATAATATCCTATTATTCCTTAGATATTTAAATCTTTCCTGGATCTTTTGAATTAGATTTTTTAGGAATAGAGATAATAATTAGGAATAGGAAGTAAATTAAAGTTATTAATCCTGAGGAAATTAATGAACCTTTTTTCTTCAAATTGAAGACCATTATAACCACTATATTTAATATTATAAGAAAGATCGCTAGAAAGACCGCCTTGTTAAAGTTTTTCAGATTTATATTTCTTTTCAACTTTGGTTTTTCTTGTGCTATATTATTCTTAGGAGAAAATCTCTCCATATTTCTTGAGGAAAATCTAATATTTTTATTAGGGGAAGGATTATTTTTTAAAGAAGACCTTTTATAGATTATATTATTTTGTCTTTGAGGAGAATTTAATTTATTCATGTGCTAACCAAAACTCCATGGTTTTTGTATTTTTCTTTTTTAATTTTACAAAACCAAGTTTCTCAAATTGAATAATCTCTCCAGCTTTTAGGTTAAATAAAGATTGTTCTCCAATACCATTTATGTATTTTCCGTTAGGTAATAATATTCTTACAGAAATATTTCTTTCTTCAAGTGGGAGCCAATTTATAACTTTAGCTTTTAGAGATTTATCTACATCTGTAGAAATATAAGAGAAACTTGGAGGTTCTATCTTGTTTAGATAAATAAATTTAAAATTTAGTAAATTATTTAACCGATAATTTCCATTTAACATTAAATCAAAATCTTTTTGGTTAATAAAAAATTCCTGACTAGTTTTAAACTCCCTGAATTTTTTGTTCTCCGAATCCAGAGGAAGTTTTATTTTTAACTCTGGACTTCCATTAATTTTTATCTTTTTTGGGTTTTCTATAAATGTATATCGATTAACTTTAGTTAAGAATTTTTTATCTATAGAATAGAGAACATTTATTGGAACTGTTGCATTGGATTTATTTAAGCCCATATTGATTATAAATTCTCTGATTGCTTTTGGAGAAATTCCCCTATCATTTAAACTCTGCAAACTCCAGAGTCTAGGATCATTCCATCCAATATAGGCTTTAGACTTTACCTCCTTTGCTCCCTTGCTTTTACTTATTTTAATTCCCTCAATTTGAAGAAGTCCATTGTAAATACTTTCGGGATTTTTCCATTTGAAAATGTCTCTAATAAACTCTTGAACTCTTGTTGACATTTGATGTTCAATTCCTCTTAGGATGTGTGTAGTTCCTATCAAATGATCGTCTATTGCCCAAGAAAATTCCATTGAAGGATACACCCTATATTTATTTTTTGTTCTTGGATGGGTTCTTTCAGAAATTTTAAACATAACTCTATCTCTAAACGCAGGATCTGGATCTTGCATAGAGGTTTTTAATCTAATAACCATTCCGCCTTCTTTTGAGTTTTTCTTAAACATCTCTTTCCATTTTTCTAAATTTCTTTTTACAGGTAAATTTCTACAAGGACATTCTACTCCTTTTTCTTTAAGTCTTTGAAATTCTTCTTGAGGGCAATCGCAAGCATACATATAACCTTTAGAAATTAATTCATCAGCATATTTATAATAAATTTCATTTCTATCTGATTTGTATAAAATTTTATTAGGTTTTATTTCTAACCATTTTATTCCTTCTTCAATTAATTTGTATGCCTCAGGCTCTATCTGTTTCACTTCACTTCCAATAGTATCGTCAAAAAATAAAATAAATTTCCCTTTATATTTTTTAACAAATTCGTCGTTAAGAATTGCAGCTCGAGTATTTCCTATATGTAATGGTCCTGAGGGAAATGGAGCTAATCGCATAACTACTTCACCTTTTTTAGCGTTTGGAAGTTCTGGAAGTTCACCTTCTTCTCTGACTTTTCTTTTATGAATTCTTTCTTTTAGTGCTAAGAAAGATAATTCTTGTTCGGAAATTGTTTGAGAATTTACTTTTTTAACTATCTCTGTAATCTGAGGCATTATATCTTTGATTTCTTCTTTTTTCAAACCTTCTGAAAATAAGGCATTTAAAACAGAGTTAGGATTTGCCTTCCCTTCGTAAGATAGAGCATTGTCTAATGCATATGCTTCAATCACTTCTTTTTCAATGGAAACCATGTTTTATTAAGTAATTCTGGCTTTATAATTTTAACTATTAACTTTTTAAAGAGTTTAAAATTTAATTAAATATGGAAAATCAGGAAAAAGTTTGGGATGAGATAGCCCCTAATTGGAATAAATTCAGGGAAGTTCCGAGTCCTTCTGTTATAAAGTTTTTAGAAGATAAAAAAGGAAAAATTTTAGATTTAGGATGTGGAAGTGGGAGAAATTTTTCTGCGATGAAAAAAGATATAGAATTATATGCTATCGATTTTTCAGAAAAAATGTTGAAATTTGCTGAGGAAAAATCTGAAAAATTAGGTTTGAAATTTGAGTTGAAAAAATCAAAAAC
>CAZHYK010000012.1:11170-12340 GCA_964536715.1 Candidatus Woesearchaeota archaeon
GTTTTAGATGAGGCAGATAGAATGTTAGATATGGGATTTATCAGAGATATTAGAAGGATAGTTGTTCACTGTAAAAAGAATAGACAAACACTTTTATTTTCTGCGACAATAAGTGCAGATGTTTCCGAAATTTCTAAGGAATTTATGAAAGATGCTATTGAAATTTCTGCAGAAAAAAATGTAGATCCAAGAAAACTTAAACAAGTTTATTATGATGTTCCCGATGGACAGAAATTCTCCCTTCTAGTTCATTTGATAAAGAACAATCCTTCTAAGTTAGTAATGGTCTTTTGTAACACAAAGAGAAATGTAGATTTTATTTCTTCAAATTTAAAACGAAATGAAATAAAAGTTTTAGGGATTCACGGAGATCATTCTCAAAATAAAAGAACAAATACAATGAATCGATTTAAGGACATGGATTTTCAGGTTTTAGTCTGTACAGATGTAGCAGCGAGGGGATTAGATATAAAAAATGTTTCTCATGTCTATAATTATGACAGTCCTGCAGATACATCTCAATATGTTCATAGAATTGGAAGAACTGCTAGAGCAGGAAAAGACGGGATTGCGATTACGATTCTAGGAAATAGAGATTATGAAAATTTTGGTAAGATATATAGAGAGCATCCAGAAATTGAAAGATTAGATGTTCCTCAATTTGAGAGAGCGAAAATGGAAACACGAGAAGGAAGATTTAGGGACAGAAGAGATTCTTCAAGAAATTTCAATAGAGAAGGTTTTAGGAGAGATAAAAAACCTAGAGGAAATTATCAGAGAAAAAATCGTTCAAGAAATAATTACGATTTTTACAATGAAAGAGATTCTGAATTTTCGAATAAACCTAAAAGATTTCCAAAACCTAAGCAAGGTTTTGCTAAACGGAGATAGTTAATTATATTAAAATTTTTAAAAATAAGAAGGGGAAAGAACGAATCTACTCCCCTATACATCTGACCGAAGTCAAACGATTCAACCGAAGTTGAATAAAATATATAGAGCTTTAGGGTTTAAATAACTTTCGGTTTTTCATTTTTATTCAAAAGGCTTTTAAACTATACTAAAGTTACAATCCTAGGTGATTGATTGGCTAAGAGCTGGCTTGAATTCACCTAGAATTCTTTTGAAAAATGGAAACAGATTATAAATACAAATACTCTAAATCTAGAT
>CAZHYK010000012.1:12440-15201 GCA_964536715.1 Candidatus Woesearchaeota archaeon
GAATTCTTTTGAAAAATGGAAACAGATTATAAATACAAATACTCTAAATCTAGATTAGAAAATGAAATAAATTATGCTATTTATGTAGTTTCATCAAACAGAGAGATGGAAAGAATTTCTACAATTAGATTATTCCCTAGAGAAGGTAAGTACTTAGTTTTAGAAGAAAAATCTGGAGAAAGATTTTTTCATGGATATTTTAGTTCTAATAAACTTGACCCCGAAGTTAGGGATCTAACTAATAAAATTTGCATTGAAGATTTTAGAATTAAATTAGATAATATGATGAAAAATGCCTCTAGATCTTAGGACTAGAAAACTTGCACAACTTGCTGTTAGAAAGGGAGTTAGGGTTAAACCGGGAGATAAGATTATTATTTCTGGAGGGAGTGAGGCAATTCCTTTTTTAGTTGAGTTGTATAAAGAAATTATTTTACAAAACGCGATTCCTATTGTAAAAGTTGGTTTACCAGATGTGAATAATTTTTTTTATAAATATGCTAACGAAGAACAATTAGAACATTTTCCAGACTATTGGTTTGATACAATTAAGCAAGCAAATGGATATATTGGAATTGATACAGAATTAAATAGTCGAGAATTGACCTCTTCTGATTCTAAAAAAATTTCAGAGAGGGGAAAAATTATGCATAAAATTTCTGATTATGTTTGTAATGAAAGAGATAAAATTAAGAGATGTACTATTGCATATCCTTGTTATGCTCTAGCTCAAGATGCTGAGATGTCTTTGACCGAATATGAAAATTTTGTTTATGGGGCGACGATAGGGGTTGATTGGGATAAATTAGGAAAGACGATGAATAAAATTTTATCTAAATTTAAAGAAAACTCCGAAGTTCATTTAATTGGAGAAAATGTTGACTTGAAATTTAAGGTTCATGGTTCTAAAGCGATTTCGGATTTAGATTTTGATAACATGCCTGCGGGAGAGGTTTTTATGGCTCCTA
The DNA here is from genome assembly GCA_964536715.1 of Candidatus Woesearchaeota archaeon. Classification (GTDB taxonomy): domain Archaea; phylum Nanobdellota; class Nanobdellia; order Pacearchaeales; family GW2011-AR1; genus CAKZRD01. Next base: position 13,409 of record CAZHYK010000012.1, read on the forward strand.
TTAGGGAGAGTGCTAACGGTTGGATTAAATTTGAATATCCTTCTGTAAGAAATGGGAAGGAGGTCAGCGATATTTTTTTGAGATTTGAGAGTGGGAAAGCAGTTGAAATGAAAGCATCCAAGAATGAGGAATTTTTGAAAGAGATGTTATCAATTGATGAAAATGCTTCTTATATTGGAGAGTTTGGAATTGGATGCAATCCTAAGATTACTAAATATACGAATAATCTTTTATTTGATGAGAAGATAGGAGGAACAATTCATTTGGCCTTGGGAATGGCTTACAAGGAGAACGGAGGAGGAAATGATTCGGCATTACATTGGGATATTGTTAAATCTATGAAGAAAGCGAAATTAGTTGTTGACGGAAAAGTTGTGCAAGAGAATGGTGAATGGAAATTATAAGATTATTAAAGAGATTTAGATTTTAGCCGAAAGAAAAAATTTCACCTAATTATGTTAGCTTCTCTTGAACTCGAATTTGACTTCCATGAAACGAAAGTGGAATGAGAATGAAAAATTCAGAGCTAAAAGACGAGCAATGAAATTGCGAAGAGTAATTTCATCAGAAATCATTGAGGCTAATTATATTAGTTGTCCTTGTCGAAGCGAAAGCCCTCGAAAAAGTGGAGCTTTTTCAGAGTGGAGTGAGCTATCCTGACAAGGTCGAGGATTTTTCTCGCAAGAAAAACCGCAGAAGTTATGACGCAGATAATTTGCTCCTATTTTTAGGGCGGGGGACGGCACATTTCTTAGAGTTCTAGTAAAGCATAAATTGGATAGTGGTCTGAAGCCATTTCAGTTAAACTATTTTTTAAAATTCCAGATTCGAGTATTTTGAATTGTTTTGAGCAAAAAAGATAATCTATTCTTATTGTGCCTGTTTTATCCTTAAATAAAACATATTTTTTAGTTGGCAATGTTCCCTTGTATTTTTTGTTTAGAGCCAAATAGGAATCTGTTAAATTTTCAGAAATAACTCTTTTTAACATTAAAAATTTTAATCTATCTTTTATGGCTCTTTCTGCATCTTCTTTATTTAATCCCAAAGCCATAAACTCTTTAACAAATTCTGAAAATTTATAATTTTTTTTATCTTTAGGAGATAGTGCATTGAAGTCTCCCAAAAGAATATATGGCTCTTCTTTTGTTTTTAGGACATTGCCAACCCATTCTGCCTTATCTTTTTCTAAAATTGTAGGATATGGGTGGATTACATCGATATTTATTTTTTTATTAGAGATTTTAAACCAAGTTTTGATAAAGGTGCTATCTGGAGTTTTCTTAACGGAAAAGTCGCTTACTTTTTCAATTTTTATCTTAGATAAAATAACTTCTCCCTTTCTGGAAGTCTTATCTGGTTTAGAATAATAAACATAAGGAAATTTAAACTCCTTTTTATAATCAATTATTCTAATCTTTGGTCCAGAAATTTTACATCGTGGGTTAAAATCTCCTTCTCCTATAAATAAAATATCGAGATTTAATTTAGAGATTATCTTTTTTGCGGATTCCATCCTTTTCTTTTCAAATGTAAATGTTCCGTCCTTTTCTTTTTTGTGAAATCCTCTTAATACATTATACCAAGCAACCTTTATTTTCACCATCTTTCACAAAAAAGGGAGAGTAGTTTTATTAAGTTATCGTTTTCGTGTGCCGTCCCGAAGGGCGGGGGAAGGTAATGAGAGCAAATTATCGAGTAATAATTACAACTAATCGCTGTTATATTCCCCGTAGGACTAAAATTTAGTGCAACGATGCCGAAGGCAAAATTTTAGAGTTTGTCCCTCGCAG
>CAZHYK010000013.1:0-15088 GCA_964536715.1 Candidatus Woesearchaeota archaeon
TTTAATTCAATAGTTTCATTAAGTTTATTTAAAATTGAAATGTTAAAAAAAGAAGTTTCATTTGCAGTAACAATTTCCTCCAAAAAATCTATCTCCAATTCAAACGGAATAATAGACTCATTAACTTCATTAGAAGATAAAGAATCATTATCTTCCTCAGAAATATTTTTTACAGGATCCTCCTCAATATCTGGGGAAAAAATAATCGGAATCTTGAAAGTCTTATAACTTTTAACATCAATATAAGATAAACCGGAAGGAGGAGAAATGTTAACTCTCTTAATATCGTTTATACCTAATTCAATTTTTTCATTTTGAACACTAACATCTAAAGAGTTTTTTCCAATATTAGAAATCATTAAAGAAGGAGTTTTCCCAACTAGAATTCCAGGTTTTATTGAAAGAACCTCATCACCTGAATTTCCAATCTCAACACTTAGATTTAGAAATTCACTAACCAAACTTCCGTTTTCCCTATACAATAAATGTTCATTAGACTCTATTGTAAACTTTCCTTCTCTAGAAAAAATGATATAAAAAAAGGTAAGATTATCATATCTAAAAATTCCCTTCTCTAGAGGAATATTTCTCCTATCCTGAATAACCTTTATATCGCCCACATCTAAATTATAAACTAAATCTGCATCTATAACTCCTACAAAAGTCTCTCCCTTGTTAAGATTCTCATTCAAAACTTCTACAGAGAGATTTGCGCTTACAACTCCAACTAAAATAACAAAAATAAAAAACGGGATGAATATTTTTCTCATAAACTTCTAAGAAAAACTAGCTTAATAAACTTTCTTATTTAGTCATCTCTTTCAACTTAGAAAAAGGATCTTCAGTTTTATTTGGTTGAGGATTTGGCCTTATCTGAGGTCTATTTTGAGGGATCATTGGTCTTATCGGAGGTCTATTCGTCGTAGGAGGGAATCCAGCCCTAGGAGGACCTCTGGAACCTCCAGCATTCATTGCAGGGGTAGAACCTTTATCGTCCTTCTTTTTATTTTTTTGTTTGTAAAACCATCCTTTGATTCTATCTCTGAAAACAATTGCAAGGATTATCAAGATTATTAAAATCCCAATTAATAACCAAACCCATATCGGAATTCCCCTAGAGTCTTCTTCATAATCATCATAGTCGTCATAATCATCCCCTCCATCTGAAGGATCATTTCTATCCTCACAAACTCCAGTACAACAACTTCCTTCACTAGATGCTATTCCAGCTATAGAACATGTTTGATCTGAAGAACAAATTTGCCCATTGTGGTAACTAGTACAACTCTTAAGCTCTATTGCACAACAAACATTTCCACTAGTCCCGCACGAATATCCAGAAGATAGTACTCCTCCCTGCTCAGTACAAGAAAGAGCACTACCTAAACAACTTAGCCCTTCTCCAGTACAAGCCGGAGGTTGAGGAGGAATTATTGGATCAGATCCACTATAATCAATTCCATGTCTTCCCTCTATAGCCCACAAAGCAATAGCCGTATCTCGAATATTTTTATTCCAGCAACCATCTGCTCCTCTTGCAGTATTTTTTAACCATAATATTGCTTTATCTCTTACATCGGCATTATTATCATTCCCTACGGCCATAAGCGCTAAAGAGGTATCATAGGTAGAACCATATTTAGATCCTTCAATTTCCCAATGAGTTCCCTTTAGTTGTTGAAGTACCTTCGTTGCATAATTAGAACTAAAATCTAAAATTCTAGAAATAAGAGCTGATGGAAAATATCTTTTATTAGTATCTTCAGAAGAGATAAGAAAGGGAATATAGTTAGCAGGTGTTGTTCCCTGACTTGACTTTATTGCTAATGTTGCCCATGCAGTTTCCTCAAAATCGCATGAACTCCCAATTCCAAAACACTCTGAATTGATTGTTATTTCTACCTTATCATCTGCCGCCTTTCTAGCAGTTTCTGAAAGAACATTCAAAACCGGAGCTCCAGAATTAGTCTTACCCCAAAAACTCCAACCTGCATAATAATCACTATCACAACTCAATTCAATCTTTTTTCCAATACAATTAGGATTTAATTTTAACCAAAAATTTGATTGAGTAAAACTAAAACAAGGCCCTACATTACCGCTAAGTTTTTTATTTTCCGCAGCTAAAAAATTATAATCTGTGTTGTCATAAGTTAATTTACATTTTGTCTCCCCATCGGAATTTTGCTGTAAAATCCAATCTACGCCTGTAGAATTAATACTCTGATTAGAAAGCCAATCAACATATTTTGTAGTATCTTTTTTAACGTGATTTAGAGCAAGAATTGCAAAAGCTGTGTCTAAAATACTACATGAGTTTTCCCCAAAACATTCATCATTTCTACTCTTAGTTAATAATCTATCTACACATTTACTAGAAATATTTACTGAAGAAAGAATTGAAAGAGAAAGCTGTTGAATATTTTCCGCTCCCGAACAATCAGGTTTTAGAAGATTCGCTAAACACATAAAAGATTTATCAATTTCAGAAAGATTTTGGATTGTATCATTTACGTTATCCGAATCATCTTCAGAATCATCAGCATGAATTAATGCAATACCTCCAAATATAGAAAATACTACTAAAGCCAAAAATACTATTCCGATGCACTCTCTTTTATTCAACATGTTTTTTTAAGGTTTTTACTATTTATTAATCTTTCCTTTAGAAGATTTAGACTTCTGTCTTAAAATCTCTCTTATTGTAAAATTTATAGGATTTTTAAATCCATCAGTTTGGGATAAAACTCCCAACTCCCTATAAATGGGTTTATCATAATTCGGAGGTAGTCTCTTATTCTTCAATGCCCAATCAATTTGAGATTTAATATAACCCTCCTTCAAAGGTTGGTAATTTTTTTTATTCCATTCGCTGATTTTTTCTTCCATGTAATCTCGTGGAAGATCTAAGGAACTAAAAAATGCAACTAAAATTCCCAAAGCTCTTTTTCTCCCATCCGATTTTGATCCTTCTAAAATTTTTAAAATAGTTTGAGGAAACATATTTTCACTAATTTTCACTCCAGATAAATCAATTTCTCTTCCATCATATTTTTTAACTTTTTCCTGTTTTTTTTCAACCCAATCTAAAGCATTCAACAATAATTTTTTTGCTTCTTCCTTTTCAACCTTAGGATAGAAATTCTTCAGTGTTATTTTTAATGGATCTGCATCCGAAGGAACGAAATTCTCAATTTCTTCAGGAGATAAAACTGCTGAACAGAGCGCAGTTTTCTCATGTAGGGAATAAGGAGCTCTGAATAAATGTCTAGGAGCTACAAGAATAATATCTACCGAATCAACCAAGTCAGAAATCCTAATTTTTTTAGAAAATTTTTCAGGGCTCTTCTTAGAGTTATCTTTATTTGAAACAGAAAAAAAAGCAGGTTCTTCCTTAATTTTTTCCATCTTCGTAGAACAAACATTACATCTCATTATCTTCCTCTTTGATTTTATCGGAAGCATAGAAACTAGTTTAGTCTTGCAATTTTCACAAATAAAAGTAGTAATATTACTCTCTACTGCAATCTCTCCCGTGGGAATATAAATCATATCAAACTCATGTTCCTTGTCTGGAGAACTCATTGAAACAATTCTCTCACTTAGCTTATCGTGGATTAAAGAATCTATATATCCCGCAATTGCCCTAGGCCATTCGGGAAACATATCTTTAGTCTTAATTCCATAAACCTCCTCAGGAAATGCCTCCCACGGAACTATTAAATGAAACCCTTTTGAACCTGAAAATTTTATTCCAAAATTCTCAACACCATTATACTTCAATGCTTTTATTATCATCTCTGCAGCAAGCTTAGAATAATCCAAATATTGAGAATCTATATCTATTAAAAAATCCCATCCCGTCCTTATTTGATTATACTGTTCAACATTCATATTTGTATCTATTTTCAGCGGATCATCCCAAATCTCTTCTGAACAATGAAAACTCGTCGCTCCTTTTTTCACAAGGCTCATTATATCTTCAGGATAGTCCAAAATATCGGGTCTCTTCCCAAAAAATTCATTGTTGAAATTAGGAATAGTTTCTCTATTCTTACAAAATTCATAGATTACATTCTGAACGTCCTTTCTAGAATAATAAGATGAAGCAATCAGATTAATCTTTCTCTGTTTTTTTACCATAATTCTAAAAGAAAGAACTAGTTTATATAAATTCTTATTCTAAACCAAAACTGATAAAAATAGCATAACAATACTTATAAATACCCTAAACTAAATTAACTTATATGAAAGTTCAAATTCAAAACCCAAAAAAATTAGTGGATGTAATCTCTATAATTTCCGAATTAGTTACAGAAATAAAATTAAAATTCTTAGAAGAAGGATTATCCATAGTTGCAGTTGATCCAGCAAATGTAGCAATGATAATTTTTAAGATGCCAAAAGAAGCATTTTCCCTTTACGAATCTTCAAATGAATCCTTAGGTGTAAATTTAGATGATTTAAAGAGAATTTTGAAAAGAACTGCTTCCTCTACGATGGTTGAATTTGAAACTGAAGAAAACCAACTTACAATTTCTGTTTTAGATAAATCTAAACGAACCTTCACACTTTCTTTAATTGACTTTAATTCCGAAGATAAAGACGAACCTTCTCTGGAATTTTCAACAAATATTGAAATGGATTCAACCGATTTAACTCAGACAATTGAAGATTGTTTTGTCGTAGCAGATTCATGTACGTTCTATAGCCAACCAAATCAATTTTCAATTGAAGCAAAGGGAAATATAAATTCTGCTAAGAATGAATTTTCCAGCGATATAATTTCTATTTCCGGAGAGAGTAAAGCAAAATATTCTCTAGAATATCTAATGAAATTTACAAAAGCTTCAAAAGTTTCAGACAAAGTCTTTATAAGATTTTCAGATAACTATCCTTTAAAAATAGAATTTGTAGGAGATCAAATGGGAATTGCATTTGTTCTTGCACCGAGAGTGGAAAACGATTAAACAAGATAAGATTTTTAAAGAAGATTTAATTCTAATACTTATGAAAAAGAAGGAAGAAAATATAAAAAAGATTGAAGATGTTTTAATCCAAACAGGAATTGAAGTTGCTAGAAAAGGAGAAGGAGCATTATTTATCATATCCGATAAATGTAAATATAAAAAACTCCTAAAACAAAAAATTGAATCTTTTTCAATTTTTGAGAAGGGAGCTAGAAAGCTTTTACTTTCTATTGCAATGATTGATGGGGCTGTGATACTTAACCCCGAGGGGATGTTAATTCAATATGGAGCAAGAGTAGAATCAAAAGGGATTTTCCAAGGATATGGAACTCGACATGCTGCAGCTTATTCCGCCTCTAAAAATCCAGACACTATAGCTGTTTTAGTATCACAAGAAGAAAAGAAAATTAAAATTTTTAAAAAGGGAAAGGTAATTATCCAAATAGATGCTCTCCAAAAAAATGTAGAAAAACAAGTTTCTGAATTTAATGAAATTTTGGAAAGTGTGGGAATAGGAACAATCTCTACACTAGGAGTAACGGCTCTTGCTCCTGCATTAGGGGTAGCTATCGTTCCAGGAATTATTTTGTTTGGAGCACCATATTATCTTATAAAAAAATTATCTTCTAGAAATAAATGAAACTGAAATCTACAAAACCCTATGAAGTCGATTCCTCTCAGCTTGAAGGAAGAGTAAAAAAAATTCTCCTTCCTAAAACGATAGAGGAACTACAAAAGATTGTAAAAAAAGAAAAAGAACTTACTATAAGGGGAGGAGCTACAGGATTAGCGGGAGGGGCAGTTCCTACTACCGACATTGTTTTAGATGTTTCTAAAATAGATAAAATTATTAGTTTTGATAAAAAAAGAAAGATTATTATCATAGAAGCAGGATTAATCCTTGATGACTTACAAGACTTTCTTTTAGAGTATAATTTAGAATTTCCAATTAACCCCTCCTCTCATTCAATTTGCACAATTGGGGGAATGATTGCAGCCAATGCCGTCGGAAATAGAGCCATAAAATACGGAAAGACTTCCGATTGGATTTTATGGATAGATATAGTTAACTCAAAAGGAGAAATTGAAAGAAAAACAAAAACCGAACTTAGTGACTTTGTAGGAAAGGAAGGAATTACCGGAGTAATAGTTCAAGCAGGATTAAAATTATCTGAAATAGTAGATAGGGTTCCTTCATTAGAAAAATTTAGCTCTATTGGAGAATTAATTTCTAGAGTAAAAAAACTTAGGCAAGATTCCAAAATAACTATGATAGAATATCTAGATAAAAATGTATCTAATCTAATTGGACTTTCAAAAGACTATTACCTATTTACAGAGATAGAGTCCAATGAAAAATTAAATGAAGAGCAAAAAAAACTTTATGAACTTAGAGATAAAATCTATCCTGCACTTTCTGGAGAAGGATTTACTAGAATTGAGGATCCAAAAATAATTTTAGATAAAATATATTCACTTCTGGAATGGTTAGATAAAAATAACATTCCTACTTATGGACATATTTCTGTTGGAATCGTACATCCTTGCTTTTCAAAAGAACAAGAAAAACTAATTCCGGAAATGATGAAATTGGTAAAAAGATTAGGAGGACAGATCTCAGGAGAGCACGGAGTCGGTATTTTAAAAAAAGAATTTTTAGATATTCATGATAAAAAAATTCTTCTAGCTATGAAAAAAAGACTTGATCCTAAAAATAAATTTAATCCAGGAAAAATAATTTAATGGTAAGAATAAATTTTGAAAAATCTAAAGAATTTCTAGAAAAGATAAACGAAAAAGATAGCGTGACAATATTTTGCCATACGGATTTGGATGGATTAGCTTCGGGAGTTTTGTTCTATGATTTTTGTATTTCAAAAAATTGTAATGAAGTAAAAATATTTCCATTAGACTATGGAATAGACAAAATCTCAGACTATAATTTAGAAAGAACCACAAAAATCTTAATCGCGGATTTAGGTCCAGAATTTGTTTCTGAAGAATTGAGTAAAATTTCAAAATTTTTTGAAATTTTTTATACAGATCATCATCCAGAAAATAAAAACTTTCCAATTCCAAAAGAAGTTCTGGAATTTAGAACAACTGAAGAAGGGTACATTCCCTCATCTCGAACAGTATATGAACTTTGCGGAGGGAAAAAATGGCTGGCAGTTTTAGGAGTCATATCAGATTTCGGAGACGCCTATGACTCAAACGATAAATTTTTAGAAGATTACATTCAAGAAATTGATAAATCATTAGAATATCTAAAAAAAGAATTGATGTATAAATTATCAAGGGTAATCATCTTCTTTGAAAAACATAAAGAATCTAGGTTTATTGATATTCTAAAGGAAGTAAAGTATCTAGAAGATTTAAGCGAGTTAAATAGATTTGAAAAACCAGTGAAAGAAGAATTTGAAAAACAAGTTGAAATATTTGAAGAGAAAGTTGAAAAATTAGGAGATATAAATTTTTTTAAACTTGAACAAGAGTATAACATTAAGAGTTTTTTAATAAATTATCTCTCTCAAAAAGAAACTGAGAAAGTATTAATTGTTGTAACTCCCTTAGAAAATAGACTCTGGAAAATTTCAGGAAGAAATCAATCAAAAGAATATGACGTTCCAGGAATATTAAATAAAGCAATTGAAGGAATTCCAAATTCTAGTGCGGGAGGACATAAATCTGCGGCAGGAGGAAATATTCCATTTGAGTATTTAAATAAATTTAAGAAAAATCTTTCAGAAATCAAATTAGAAAACTACAGAATATGACAAAAAAATTAAGCCCTCAAGAAAAAATTGAAAGCTTGAATGCTATAGAAGAAGCTTCTGAAATCTTAGAGAATTGCATAAAATGTGGAATGTGTAAAAGTCTTTGTCCAGTATTTAAAATATTAAAGGAAGAATCCATCTCTCCAAGAGGACATTCAATATTACTTCAAAATAAAATTCTCCAAGAGACTCTTTTTCAATGCAATCTTTGCAAGGCCTGTGAACAGAAATGCCCATTAAACTTAAAAATTTGTGATGCGATTTTAAAAGCAAGAGAATCTATAAGCATCTCTAAAAAAAATATAAAAGGAAATAATGAGATGATTGAAAAGGTAAGAAAAACAGGAAATCCTTTTGGAGGGGAAGAACCGCAAGGAGACAAACTCTATTGTTGTTAAATTAACAATATTTAAAAACTTCGTTTATCTTTAAAGAATATGAAAAATATAAAACTTATACCTATATTCCTCTTAATTGTAATCTCTCTATGTCTCTCTTCAGCATCTATAGAAATTTCAGAACCGAATCAAGTATATAATTTAGGAGATGAAATTAATACAAAACTAACAATAACACCTCCAGAAAAAGTAGAAGGAGTTTTTGAATTTTCTTTAATTTGTGAAAATGATTTCGTAAGTCTCTATAAGATAACCTCTGCAAGTAGTTCATTTAGTAAAGATAAAAAAGTAACACTTACCCTAAGAAATTCTTTAGATGAAAACTCCCTAAATAAACCTTTAGAAAGTTTACAAGGAGATTGCTATTTGCAAGTAAAACTAGGAGATATTATCTCTAGAACCAGCACATTTAAAATTACTAAAAAGATTGATATTCAAGCTAAGTTAGATAAAGAATCTTACAACCCTGGAGAAACAATTAATTTAAACATAGATTCTACAAAAGCAAATCAAAAAAAACTAAACGGATTTATTGAAATATCCGGAATTGTAGAATCCGAAAAAGCAATCTCTAATGGAAAATTATCTGAAAATTTAGTTCTTCCAAAAAATTTAGAACCTGATAATTATAATTTACAAATTAAAGCTTATGAAAAAGATTCTAATGGAAACATCATTAATGAAGATGAAGTGATAATTAGTTTTAAAATAAATCAAGTCCCAACATCTATTCCTATAACCATTTCAAAATTAGAATCTAATCCTGGAGAAAAAATAGAGATAGGGGCGGAAATATTGGATCAGTCAAATAAAAAAATAGATGGTTTGATAAACATAGAGATAACCTCTCCTTCCGGAGAAAAGAATTTTTTGAATATAAATTCTGGAGAATTAAGCGAGTTTGAATTTCCCACAAATGCTCTGGCAGGGAATTGGAAAATTAAAGCAAATTATGGAAAACTTTCCGAGGAGAGAAAAATAAAATTAAACAAGAAAGCAATTTTAGATATAAGTTTTATAGAAGATTCCTCTATTGTAAAAATAAAAAACATAGGTAACACCGAGTTCTCAGATATTGTTCAATTAAAAATTTCCGAAAATCCAATAGAATTCAATTTAAATTTAAAACCAAATCAAGAAAAGAAATTCATAATCAGCGCTCCAAATGGAGAATATGATGTAAGGATTACTGGAGAAAAGAACCTACTTGAGCAAAGAGTTTTACTTACCGGGAATACTATAAGCATTAGGGAAGCTAAGGCAAAAGTTACAGATTATCCAATTATTTTAATAACGATCATTCTTTTAATAATTTTATTAGGGATTGTTTTATTTTTTAGATTTAGTAAAAAAGAATTTAATTTGAATAAAAAGGTTAAGACCCGATTAAATAAAATAAAAAATCTAAAAAGTGATGATTCAGGAAGGAAGATCCTTAGCGAATACAAAAAGAATCCTCTAGCTAATGCAGAATCAAGTCTAGTAATAAAGGGTATAAAAGAGCCTACCACAATTATCTCCCTGAATATAAAAAACAAACTCTCTATAAATTCCAAAGAAAGATTAAATGGAATACTCTCTAAATTGAACAGAAAAGAAATTGCAATTGAATTTAAAGAAAATGAAGTGATTTTAATTCTTTCTCCTAGAAAAACAAAAAATTTCCGAAATGAATATCGTGCAGTTAAAATTGCTCTGGATCTTGAAAAGCAATTAATTGAACATAATAGAAAATTTAATGAAAAAATTAATTTTGGAATTGGAATAAACTCGGGGGATATTATTGCCTCCTTAGAAAAAGAAAACTTAAAATATACTGGAACAGATAATACAATTCCAGTTTCTAAGAAATTATCTAATCTCTCAAATGAAGATGTTTTAATTTCTGAAAGAGTAAAAAATAAATTATTAAGAGAGGCGAAAACAGAAAAACTAGAAAAAGATGGAATTACATATTATAAGGTTTTTAATATTTTAGAAAAACAAAAAAATCAAGAAAAATTAAAAGATTTATTAAAAAGAACACACCTAGATTAAGCAATAAAATCTACCCTACTAATTTCAGTCCTACCATCTATGAATGTGGTTCTAGTCAATATTCCCTTCTTTTTACTCTGCAATCTTACTTCCTCCGGCTTCAAGGAAGCAACATCGTTGGGATAGATAATATCACTAATATTTATTGTATGTCTTATTGAAATTACATTAAAACTTGGAAAATCAAAAAACATCTCTTGAATAATTTTATCATTTGAAGTCTTAAGTGTACAAAAATCCGCTTTTGCTCCCTTATCTCCTCCTGTTGAAGGCTTTCCAGATTTTGGAGCTTTAGCTTTTATTTTTAATTCATTCCCCTCTACTGAAAAACTTAAAGCAAAAAAAACCCGAGGATATTTATTCATTAGATTAATAATCTCTATAGGAGAAACCTCACTATCAATCTCAATTTTCCTAACCCCCTGAAAATTCCCAACCTTTTTTATTGGAAAACCAATCTCATCGTCTAATTTAAGGGTCGTAATAATCACCCCCTTCATTTTAACTAAACCACTATGATTCTCCAAAAGTTTCCTAACAAAATAATTCGCAAATTCAGGGCCAGTTTTAATCGTCCATTTATCTTTTTGTTTCTTCGCATCAATTAAATATTTATCTAAATATTCTCCCTTTCCAAACTTAAGGAAATCTGAGTGAACCTCCTCGTCAATCTTCTTGTCAAATATTTTTTTGATAATCATATCTACTGAAAATTTTTAGCATTTATAAATCTTATCTTCCTCTTGTGTAAAAGTTTCTAATATTGAGTTGAGAGTTCAAGGAGTTCAACTAAGTAATCGACTTTTGTTCCTCAAAAATCCAATCTAAGTTTTTCTTTTGGCTTCTACTATTTTAGTTTCTTTGATTGGGAGAAATCTTTCCTTTCCTTCAACTATCTTAGTTTCTTTGATTGGGAGAAATCTTTCTTTTCTAAAGAAAGATAGTTCGTTGGAGGGACAGAAAAATTTCCTGTTTTTCTGTATCTAAAGAAAGATAGTTCTTCGGAAGGACGGAAAATTTCCTATTTTCCGTATTAGGGGGAACTTTTCTTTTCTAAAGAAAAGTAGTCCAAAGAAGGGGAGTTCAAAGGAAAGGAGTTCATTTTAATACTTTCCCAGTTTCTAAATACCACAAGTACAAATCTAACTCCGCAAGATTTAATTTAACTTTTTTTCCTAATTTCCTTAAAACTTCTTCAATCTCTAAATATTTTTTAGGAGTAATTGTTTTCGGTCTTTTAATGAGTTTCTCCCGTTCCAATAAATCTACAATATGAAAGTCAATTATTGCAACATCCCTATACCCAATATTTCTAAGAAAATGTGAAGATTCTTTCATTCCCAAACCAACTACATTCTTAACCAACCACTTTCTTAATTCACTATCTGATTTCTTAAAAACTAAACTCTCTAATTCTCTCCTAATTTTCCTAGCTTTAACAATTCTCTTCGCTCGTTGAGGCCAAAATCTATGTCCTCTTTTTTTTAATTCCCTTGCTAATTCATCTTCAGACAAAAATTCAAATTCTTTCTCTAACTCTTTTTGAATTTTAATAGATTTCTCTGCCTGAAAATTTGCAGTCAGAAGACAGAAACATAACTCTGAAAAAATTTTATCCATGTTACTTTTAAAACTTTCAAACTCTTCCATCCTTTTGGAGATAGCTCTAGAAATATCTTTTTTCTTTAGGCCTAAAACTTGATTAATCAGAAATTCCATAAATTTATACAATTCAAAAGATATATAAATCCTTCTTCTTAAAAAATACTATGGTAAAAGGAAAGAATCTAAAAAAGAGTGTCAATAAAAAATCTGTAAAGACAAAATCCAAAACTGAAATTATTCCGAAGAAAGAAAACTCTCAAATTTTAATGTATACTTTAATAGGAGTATTTACAATAATGTTAATTACAATATTAATTCTTATTCTAACCTGTGAACAAAAAGAGCTAACGGAAAACAATTTACCAAAAACATTTTGCACTCAAGAACAAAAAGAGGCTATTGTCTGTACGCTAGAATATATGCCTGTTTGCGGTTCAGATGGAAGAACCTATGGAAATAAATGCGGTGCTTGCATTTCAAAAGTAGATTACTGGACTCCAGGAGAATGTCTTCCCCATGTTTGCACCCAAGAAGAAATAGATAGAGAGGCATGTACTGAAGAATATGATCCTGTTTGCGGTTCAAACAATCAAACCTATTCTAATCCTTGTGTAGCATGTTTTTCTAAAGAAATAGAGTCTTGGACATTCGGAAAATGTTACGAATAATATTCAAAAATAAATTAGAAATTACTTACTTTTCCATAATCCGTGAATATTACAATACTCTCTTGCAGATGTAGGTTCAAAAGAAAATTCTGCAATGGGTTTCTGTCCAGGCTTTAAGAAAACCTTGGAAGTTTCATTTCCATCTGTTGCCTCAATCCATTCAATATAATGTTCCTCCTCCATAGGATGATCAATACTTCCAACACGGACCTTGTTATTTTCTATAACTGGAACATGCTTTTCATTCCCCTCATCAATATTTTTTTCCTCAAGAAGATTCATTGACTTTCCACAACAAACTAATTGTCCCCCTCCTTCATGTAAGAGTTCAACAATATTCCCGCAAATTTCACATTTAAAAATTTTATTAATCATTAATATTCCTCATTCTTTAATCTATAAAAAGATTTAGGATGATCACAAGAAGGGCACATCTCTGGAGGCTCTTTTCCCCTATGGACATAACCACACTCCATACAAGTCCATTCAACCTCTTCTTCCTTCTTAAAAATTGTTCCCCCTTCAAGTTGTTTCAAAAGTTTTTTATACCTCTCTTCGTGATGTTCTTCAGACTTCGCAATTGCTCTTAATCTTTTAGCAATTTCGGGAAATCCCTCTTCCTCTGCCTCATTAGCAAATGTAGGATACATATCGGTCCATTCATAACTCTCCCCATTAATCGCAGATTTTAAATTTTCAATAGTATTTCCAAGTGTTAAATCAATATCCGTTTCAATTTTAAACGAAGAGTCTTTTTTCAAGGTTTGAATTGCTTCCAGAATACGTTTTGCGTGTTCTTTTTCTTGATCGGAAGTCTCTTGAAAAATCTCTCCAATAACCTCATAACCTTCTTTCCTTGCTTTAGAAGCATAAAAACCATACCTCATCCTCGCCTGACACTCACCAACATAGGCAGTACATAAATTTCTTAACGTCTTTTCCATATCTTCATAAACCTTTTACACTATTTAAACCTTTTGTAGTTTTTCCTCGGCATCTTCTTCTTTTTTCTGTCTTGAAGGACATTCCGGATTAAAACAAAACTTCCAAGGTCTTCTCCCCTTCTTTAAAGAAATCATCAAAGGGAAATTTTTACACTCGGGACACATTTCAAAATTCCCTTCTTTGTCTTTAGCTGGCTTAATCATTCCTCCAGGAGGTAGAGAATAAGTTGTCTTACATTCAGGATAGGCATTACAAGAAATAAAATATCTTGAAAATTTCTTTCCATACATAATTCTTAAACTTCCCTTTTTACATTTCTGACAAAGAGTTAAAGTGTTGTCTTTTCGCTCTTGTTCAATCAGCTCATCATTCGCTTCAACTAAAGACTCTCCGATTGGAACCAGGTTTTTAGTGATTTCTTTCGCAATCTCTCTAATTGAAACTTTTGCCTTTTCTAAAATCTTATCTTCATCTTTTTTATCATTCACTTTTTCCATATCCTCTTCAAATTCCCTCGTAAGTTGTTCGTCCAAAATAACTGGAGAATATTTCAAAAGAGTCTCAACAATTCTCATCCCTAAAGGGGTAACTTCAATAACCTGCTCCTTGATATATCCTCTATTATAGAGAGTTTCTAAAATATTTGCTCTTGTCGCTTTAGTTCCTAAATTTCTTTTTTCTAACTCCTTAACTAGGGAAGCAGAGTTATATCTCGCAGGAGGTTGAGTCATTTTTTCCTCAATTTTTATCTCCCTTAAATCAACCTCTCCTTCCATCGTAGGAATTTCTTTTTCTTTCTGAGAATAAGGATAAACTAGAGTCCAATTTTTCTCCTTAAATTGTAAGCCCTTAGCACTAAATTTCATTCCCAAAACCTCAACTCCAACCCGCTTAGTTTCAACAATTGCAACCTCAGAAAAACAAGCAATAAATCTTTTAACAATTAATTCAAAAACCTGCCTCTCCTTCCCATCTAGTTTTTTTAATTCTCCCGTGGGATGAATCGCAGGATGTGCCGGATCAGTTTTTTTTCCTTCAGAGGGTTTATCTTTAACGGCATATTTTACTAAAGGCGTAAATTTTTTTAATTTTTCAAAAATTTCTTTAAAGTTAATATCAGGATATTTTTGAGAAGAAGTTCTCGGATAAGAAATCAAACCATCAAGATAAAGATTTTGTGCAATTTTAGAAGTCTGAGCAGGACTTAGTTTAAAAAATTTATATGCTTCTGTTTGAAGAGTTGTTAAATCAAACGGGACTGGGACTGGAACTTCTTGTTCCTTAATTTTTGTTTCCGCATTTCCCTTCATACCATTTAATCTTTTAAACCTTGTAAGTTCCTTTTCATCCTCAATATTTTTTCCATATTCTAATTCTAAGAATTGGTTTTTTCTATCTTTCACAGTAAGAAAAACCTGCCAAAAAGGAGTCGGCTTAAATTCATTAATTTCAATTTCCCTATCGTGAACAATTTTTAATGCAGGCCCCTGAACTCTTCCGATAGATAAAATTCTAAATCTTCCCGTTTGAGAGAGTGCCTTCATTAGTCCTCTAGAAAGATTTATTCCATAAAACCAATCTAGAAAATGTCTAGTCTCTCCCGAATAAGCAACGCTCCAATTTAGTGTAGGTTGTAAATTTTCAAAAGATTTATTTAATTCTTCTTTAGTTAGAGAAGAAAATTTCAT
>CAZHYK010000014.1:0-8255 GCA_964536715.1 Candidatus Woesearchaeota archaeon
TTCTCTGCTACACTCCAAAGGAATTTAACCAACTTAAAAACAAAATCACAATAGTCCGCGAAGCAGTCAAAGAAGGAATAGAGATTTAGAGTGAGATATGGATTTTGAGTTTTCTGAGTATTGCGATTGTAAAATAATTACTGAGCGAAGCGAATTACTTTCTTTCTGATAAGTTTGATACTGAGCGAAGCGAAGGAGTTCAATATTGAGTTTTCTTTTGGATTGGGAAAGCTTTTTAAACATCATTCAATTTAAATATCTAGGCAACAGGGATTGCCTCAAGTCTATGACATCCCGCTTATGTATCCCCGGTTCTGGGCTTTGCCAAGGCCGGATTTTATTTCAAAATGAATCAAAAAAGAGTTTCGATTTACATTGATGGAGCAAATTTTTATTACGGATTAAAAACTATTAACTCTAGATATACAGATAATTTATTTGATTTTGAAGGATTTATAAATTTTATTTTAAAGAGAGATCATCTCGTCAAAGTGTATTATTATAATGCCCCTCTAAAAGAAAATTTAAATAAATTTGTCTATTGGAATCAGATGAAACTTTTCAATCGCCTTAGAAAAATTCCTAAATGCGAAGTAGTGTTATGTAAGAGACAAAAACGAGTAGACACAGATAAACAAGAATATTATATTATAAAAGGAGATGATATCCATTTATCTTTAGATATGCTTAGAGACTCTTGCAAGAATAAATACGACAAAGCAATTTTGATTTCTGGAGATGGAGATTTTGCAAAACTAATAGATTATGTAAAATTAGAAAATAAGGAAGTTGAAGTTTACACCTTTAGAGAATTAACATCTTCAGATTTATTAAATAAATCAAACAAATATAATTTCATAGACAAAAAAATGATAAACAAATTTTTTCTCAGAAGATAAAGATTTTCGATAAACGAAAATCTAAGAATAAATTTTTAGAGCTGTTTAGAATATTCTTTTTGTTAAAATAATTACTGAGCGAAGCGAATTACTTTCTTTCTAATGAGTTAGATACTGAGCGAAGCGAAGAAATCCAAGTTTAGTTTTTCCCAGAATCAGTATTTGAATCTTCGTTCATACTCCTTATGGTTCATCCACTCAAGAACTATAGTAATAATCTTTAAAACTCCTCCTTCAATTGAATAAATCAATCTCCATCCATCAGGTAAATTATACTTCCATACATTACTTATTCCAAATTTTTTAAAGTATTCTTCCGGAATTAATTTTTTAGAAATTTGAATTCCACAAAAAGGATTTCTCTCTATATCTTATATCGCCCGATCTATAAACTTCCTTAGTTGTCTATCTCCTATCTCAACATAAGCACTCTGCAACTTTTCATTTACAAACTGAACCTCACAAGGTTTTATTTTCTCCATCTTAAATGCGCCTGTTTTAACCTCTTTTCAACCTCTTCCGGATAATAAATCCACCCAATCTTCCCCTCGGAATCAACTGAAATTTTTCCAGAAACAAGGAGATAATCTATAATCAATGAAAAAGTCTGATACATCATCTTCTTAGGTAAACTCTCCCACATCTGCTTCTTCTTAAACTCCCCATCATTCTCTTTTATAAATTTCTCCAACGCCAGCACAGTATCTAATCTAGGATATCTCGCTCCCTTCGCCTTCTTCAATCCAAACATTTCTAAAACCATAGATATATCAACAGATATACCTTTATAAATCTTTCCAATCTTGTGTTTTGTATATTGTGATTGTTAAAATAATTACTGAGCGAAGCGAATTACTTTCTTTCTGATGCGTTAGATACTGAGCGAAGCGAAGGAGTTCAAAGAAAAATAGAATAAAGGAAAAAACCCTGTAAAAAGATAAAGATTTTTGTGAAACAAAAATCCAATCTTAGTTTCTTTTGATTAGGGGGAACTTTTCTTTTCTAAAGAAAAGTAGTCCAAAGAAGGGGAGTTCAGGGAGTTCTTAGGTAGATTTATAATCAATAAAATCTTAGTTATTTAGGTTAAACTATGGTAAAAAGAGAAACAAAAACAAGATATTTCGAACTAAATGCAAACGAATTTGGATTCATCCCCCGATTCTTCGGGTCTAAGAAAGAATTTCAAGTCACAGATCTAGAAATAATTAGAAAATTCCTTTCCAACGAAAAATCTCGAATACTCTTCCTCCTAAAAAATGAAAAATTCAACTCTATTTATGACTTGGCAAAGAAAATCAAACGAGATTTCAAATCGGTCTATGAAGATTTAAAGTTTCTAGAAAAACTTGGCTTTATAGAATTTCACTCCGAGAAAAAAGGAAAACGAGAAAAATTAGTTCCGGTTCTGATAACTGACAAAATTGAATTAATAATCAATATCTAAGCATAATTCCATCTTAATCCATAAATCACCACTAATTTTAATCTTATCAAATTTTACTGAATTTCCAGTTCCACAAATTCCTTTGGAATAAACTCCTCCTGAAACTACTTCATCATTAGAGTCGAGAACACTAATTTGCCATGCACTAAAAGCTGTATTAACCTTATTTGCTCGCTCAAGAACTATTGGCAAAAACTCCTCTAAATATTCTCCTTTCTTTTTCCCATTCCCACACTCCTGCATCTTTCCTCCAGAATGCACATCAACAATCAATTCCTGAATATTTGCCGGAGTCGGATCTCTAAGAATACATTCAGTAGTTTGTCTTAAAACTGAACTCAGTAAACCACTAACAAGCTCTGAAGAAATCGCATTATCTTGCTTTTTAACCGAAATTGCAAGAAAAACTAACAAAGCAACTACAACTAAAACTACAATAATGACAAAACCGGCTATCTCTTGCTGTCCTCTTCTTTCCATATAAGCTTCAACTCTATTAAACTTTTAAATCTTCCTACAATTCAAGGTCCTAGAGAAACATTTATAAAATCTAAAACCCTTCTTAAACTATGAAAAAATATTTCCTAACCCTTATGTTAACGATCCTTCTAGTTGGGTCTAGTTATGCAATCTCTTTTGAAAAAAATCCTATCTCAAATATAATAGTCCCGCAACTAAATCACTCCGCTCAAATAGAGTTGAAAATTCTAGATGCACCGAAGGGAGATTATAAATTATATTCAATGGTAGATGTAAATCTCTATCCTGAAGAATATTTTAAAATTGATTCTGACGAAAAAATAGTTTTATTAACGATAACTCCAAAAGAATCTCTTAAAACTAGGGGTAATTATAGGTTTGTATATTCGTTATATAGTAGTTCAGAAAGAGTAAACTATGATGATAGAATGACTGTGAAAGTAGTTGATTTTAAAGATTTATTTGATGTCTATTCCGAACAAAATTATCCTTCTGAAACTCTAACTTTCTTTGTAAAAAATAAAGAGAATATTTCTCTAAAAGGGATTAGTGCTTCCTTCTCTTCGTTGATATTTGAAACTGAGGAAACATTTGATTTAGAACCTTTTGAAATAAAGGAAATAACGACAAGAGTAGATATGAATAAGCTAAATAAAATCCCTGCAGGATCTTATTTGATTGAATCAGTTTTCAAGATGGGAGAGGTTCAAGATTCAATTCAAGGCAAAATTTATCTCGGAGAGAAAAAAGAAATAAAATCTGAAAGTTCAAAAAAAGGATTTTTTATAAGAACAGTAAAGGAGAAAAAAACTAATTCTGGAAACACTCTAGAAACTGTAAGAGTTTCTATGACTAAAAATTTATTTTCAATTCCAGTTACATTCTTCAATATAAAACCTACCGAAACAAAAACCTCTTTCGGAAAAAAAGAATATATCTGGATATTAGAAATTGATCCTGCAGATGAAATAGAAATTATTTCAAAAACGAACTATCTCATCTTCCTAGTTATACTTCTAATCGCCGGAGGCTTAATAACATTTTTATTAAAACAAAATTCTAAAAAATTAATTATTAAAAAATCTGTCTCCCCCGTAAAAACAAAAGGAGGAGAATTTGCACTAAGAGTAAAACTACATCTGAAAGCTGTAAAAGATTTAGAAAATGTTTCCCTTCTAGAAAGAATTCCCCCAATCGTAAAGGTTCACGAAAAGTTCGGAACAGTTAAACCGACTTCAATAAATCTGAAAGAAAGAAAATTGAAGTGGGAATTAGGAACGATGAAGCAAGGAGACGAAAGAGTATTCAGTTATGTTGTCTATTCTAAATTAGGAGTTCTAGGAAAGTTTACACTTCCTGAAGCTGTCGGATTTTTCGAAGAACAAGGAAATCTATTTGAATCCTTTTCAAATAAGGTATTTTTTATCTCAGAACAGATTAAAAAATAATTATCTTCTAGAAGCCTTTTGCTTGGTGTCTTCACCCATATATCCTTTACCCCAACTATCAAAGAATATTAAATTATCTAATTCCTTTTTAGGTTTCTCTTTTTCTTTTTTGACCGTACTTTCCATTCCAACACAAATAATTGCTTCAACAACCATAGAATCTGAAATCTCCAACTCTCTCTTCACAATATTATCATCAAATAAACCTACCCAACACGAAGAGATTTTTTCTTCAGTCAAACCTAATAATAAATTTTGAATTGCTGCTCCAGCCTGTTGTGCCGCAAATCCTTTATCATAATAGTCATACATTTTTTTAACTTTCTCTCTATCAGAAACTACAACAATTAAATGCTCTGCCTTCCCTACAAACTCTTGTTGCGTTGCTCTCTCAATAGATTTTATCTTATCTCTATTCGAAACAAGAATAAACTTAACACTATACATATTCCCCGCCATAGGCGCAAATCTTACATAATCCATAGCTCTAAGAATTCTCCTCCAATCAACCTTTTTCCCAGAATAATATTTAACACTCTTCCTTTTTTTTATTGCCTTCCCAAGTTCCATATTATTCGAAGATTTTCAAACCTTATAAATCTAACGAGAACTTCTCCCTAATAAAAAATACCCCAATCCTATAGCAAGAAGAGCTACAAAAAAGTTACTCCAGTCAAAAAATGGAACAACAGATAGACTATCACAACTATAAACCTTATCAGCTATACTGGGACAGCTATGCTCTGGAGGGTTAGCAGTTACACCATACTTTAAGATAACTTTTCCAGTTCCAGAGCAATCCTCTGATTTGTTAACAATCTTATAGGAACATCTTCCATTTACAGTATCATTAAATGAATCATCATTTGCACAAATTGTTCTCTCAACAGAAGATGCTAAACACTCATTATCTTCCCAATAACATTCACAATTATTGATCTTTTGGCAAATAGAACTTCCATTCATATATGTGTTTCCGCTACCTCTACAAACCGAAACATAACTATCTGGAGCTACAAATTCAGATTCTCTCAGTTCCTCATCTCCAACTTCAGGGTTTGCCTCACAACTTGTCTTAGTAGTAAACTTTGCACAATAAATTTCTTCTTTAATTTCCTCACATTTTCCGCTATCCAAATTACAGTTGTATCCTCCGGGGCAACAAGTTATTCCCGTTTGTTCACTATAACTACTACAATTCCCTCCTTCAATGCTTTTTCCTTCATCAAATACTTTAGGAAGTATCATGGTATAGTTCTCACTAGTAGTGTAATTTGCCCAATAAGCAAAGTTAGTTCCTTTAAAACATACATAATTTCCGTTGGTAAATTCGACATAGCTACTAGAACTATATTCATTTGCCGATACTACTAAAGAAATTCCCAATAAGAATATCAAGCCTGCCCAAATCCTCAATTTTTTATCCATATAAGTCTTAGACTTCAACATCTTTTAAATCTATCCCCTCTTAAGTATTAATTCCATTTTCTTAGGATCCTTTCTGATTTCTTTAACTGCTGTTGCCGGACCGATTAGAGTCATTGCATCTTGCTCTCCAACAAGTATTCTTGCAATATTATGTCTGACTCTATCAAATAAGCTTTTTTCTTTGTCACCTGAAAGAGTTGAAATTTCAACACCTTGAAAACCTTTTATATTCCCAATCAGAGTCATAGTGTTCTCAATTAACTTGGTTTCCTCGTCTGGCTTTAATCTTCCCTGTAAAATAATTAATCTATTCTCTAAAACTAGTCCTAGAATTTTTTTAATCCTTTCTATTGAATTAAGATAGGCTATTTCCGAATAAGGCATAAAATGAATTGTTAATTCGTCTTTCTTACCTCTTTTTTTTATTTTTTTCATTTCTTACTTTTCACCAATTTAAATATTTCCGAATAAAAATTTTCAATTCCTTCTCCAGTTTTAGTGGAGATTCCGACAACAGGATATTCTGGGAAAGCTCCAATAATTTTTTTAATATTTGCCTTAGATAAATCCATTTTATTTGCAACTATTAAAACTGGAATCTTTCTTGCGGCCAAGTTCCCGATAATTGTAATATTGATCTGTGAATAAGGATTTGTGGTTGCATCAATAACTACTACAACAGCCTCCATATCATCTAACCATTTAATAGATTCTATAATTCCTTGTGTAGCTTCTTTAGCTCTCGTTTGGGCTTCCTTTTTCTTCATTCCAAATTTTATAAAATCTTCAAAATCAATTCTCGTTGCAATCCCAGGAGTATCAATAATCCTAAATTCTAATTTCTTATTCCCCTGCTCCATCACAATATTTTCTTTAATCTTTATCTCCCTAGTTTCGTGAGGAACTCTGCTAACCGTGCCTATATCCTCTCCTAGCCAATCTTGGCAAATTCTGTTTGCAAGGCTCGTCTTTCCAGCATTAGGAGGTCCATAGAACCCTAGTTTGATTTGTTTCTTTTTCTTAAACAATCTGTTTATTCTATCATTTAGTCTTTTTATCCAGTTTTTCATTTTTCTTTTTTTTCTTGAAGCTATCCAATATTCTATCCATGGGGATTAACTCATAAGGCCTAGTTTTTTCTCCCCTAGATTTTTTAATTGCATAGTTTATCTGTTCTTTAGACCATCCGTGCTTTATTAATTTATCTGTGATTTCGTTATAGGAAATATTATTATCTCGAGAGTTCTTTATAGATTCTATTAGATTTTGAAGTTCTTGTTCAGATTTGAATAAATGCAATTCATATTTTTTCTTCATTTGTATTTGGATAAAAGTATAAACTACAAAAAACAAAACTATTATAACTACTAATAGTATAATCATCCTTGGCCACGGCTTACAATCATCTCTACAATTTTTATAATTTTCTCCTAACTTTGCTTCACAAATTCCATTGAAATTACAAACTGTTATCTCTCCTGCTAATTCTACATTGGTTGGATCTATTACAACATAGATATCTCTATTCGCTGAATCAAAACTTATTAATTCTAAGCTCTTTTTTATCCCTGGAGAAAGTTCCAATACCTTTCCAGTTCCCTTCCCACTTAAACTCTCAGAGGATTCAATTCCATTACCCTTGCTAACTACCAGATAGGATTTTTCCTTAGGGTTAACCTCTATCTTATAAATCTCTGCAAGAGTTTTTTCCTCCCCAGAATAATCTTTATAGAGGAGTTTTACTTTTTTCTTTGTTCCGTTTACATTCATAATTTCCCAAGAACTTATCAAACTTTTATAATCTGAATTAGAAATGGTCTTTCCAAAAATTGCCCCTACAATTTCTAGATCAATTTGAGAGGAATCGCTAACGAATATTCCTTCATCAATTCTATCCTCCCAAATATCTATTGGAATTTTTAGTTCACTTAATCTTAGAGCAATATTTAGCCAATCCTCATCTGTTGTTGCTTGCGAAATATCCAATTTTATAGAGGTTAAATCATTCCTTAAACCATCAATATTTAATCTCTCTTTGATTTTATTTTTGAATGAGGTATCCAGGGAATCAATTATCCAGGCAATATTATTTAATTTACCCTCACTTTCATTTAATGTCCGATTAATATAATCTTTAGGAGAGATTGTTTCAATAGAAAAATTCTTTTGAACACTAAGATTGGAACTGTCACTGACATTAAGGCTGATATTATAGTTTGTTATATTTGAATATGTTTTAAGAATTCCACTCTCGGTTGTAGTTTTTATCTCTCCATCTCCAAAATTCCATTTATAACTCGTTATATTAGTGGTGTTCAAGATTAGAGCTCCAAAAAGAATAGGAACTCCCGCAGGAATTATAGAAGGGAATATATTCAATATATCTAATTTTCTTTCAATCATTTTTATTGTTGTATTGAAGATTTCTTTTTCCCCGGAATTTGAATCTATGAAGATCCTTAAAGTTTTATCTCCTTCAAAATCTGCCAAAAATTTTGCCTTATCTAAATTTAAAACTCCTTCAAAATTTCCTCTCGTAGGTGTCTTTTCTAATTC
>CAZHYK010000014.1:8355-13693 GCA_964536715.1 Candidatus Woesearchaeota archaeon
GAATATCTATCCTCGCACCCATAGCTTTCACAATCTAATCTCTCAGAGTTATTTTCTAGAAAATCTCTAATTGAAATTTTATGTCCTAGGTTACTGGTCAGATAGCCAAACGGATTTACATCCTTAAGTGTGAGATTAAATGTTCCGGATAAAAATTCTCCCCTGGAATAATTACTCTTTATAGAAATATTTGAGGCAGTTATAACTTCTGAAGAGGAAAGACTAATTCCAATTATCAATAATAAAGTTAAACTTGCAAAAATTTTCTCCCTTTTTATCATTATATTTAAAGAGAATTCTCATTTATAAATCTTTGTTGATTCCTAAGAAAATACACTAGAAATTACTTTTTCTTTTCTTAGTTTAGATAAACATTTAAGACATATTTTTCTTCCGTTAGACGTTAAGATTAATTCGTCTCCAGAAAAATTTTTATGACATTTTGAACAAGACTCTAAACAATTAGAACAATAACAATCTTTTGAGTTCTGAATTTTATCAATATGTTGTTTACAAAAACTATTTTTACATTTTTTACAAGTCCTTAAACATTCATCACAGATTGGACCTCCACAAGAATTGCATTTGTTTTTTAAACAGTTTTTACAAAATTGTTTTCCACAGTTAGTACATCTAAACAGACAATCTGAGCAGGATAAATGTCCCGAATTACACAGAGAAATTTCCTTCAACTCCTTATTACAACTTGGACACTCTAGCTCCTCTAATTCATCTTTTAGAGGATCATATTTAATTTCAAAATCTTTTTTCAATTGACCGTCTTCTAGTGAAAGATTTATCCTATATATTGGGTAATAGATTGCAGTCCTATTAATTATTTTAGTTTCAATTGCAACAGAAAGTTTTTGTTTCAAATCCGCTATAGAAAATTCTTCTTCCTTCTTAATCTTAGTTAAACTTTCTTTTAGTTGAACCTCATAATTCTCAGGTTGAAAAATATTTTCAAAAGATTCATTTTTAGATCTGGATTTTAATTTCTCCATTTTATCTAAAAATTCTTTTCGCTGAGTTTGATAATGTTCTAAAATTCTCTCAGTTTCCTTGTTTAATTTGGTTGAAATCTCCTCTGAAATTTTATCAATTCGTGGTTGGATTAACTCTCCAATTTTTTCTCTAGCAATCTTATAATCCTCTTTCATAAAACCTCCATCTATTTTGTCTAACTCTCCTTCAGAAATTTCATAATCTTTTAAGTCTCCTTCAATAATTTTATTTTCATAGATAAAAATTTCATTCATCTCTTCTTCAAATTTATTCAAATATCTAAAAATTGTTTTGAATGTGAACCTTGAAAAAAAATTATTTTCGTAATTTTTAGAAATTTTTTTTAAAAAACAATTTTTCAATAAAATTTTTTCCTTTATTTTTTCTACAGGATCTACCTTCAAATTAATTTTCAATATAGTGGTGGAGGTATTTTTCTCTAAAAATTTCATTATGCATTCTATGAACTTACTATTTTTGTCTAACGATTCAAATCCTTTTTCAAACCGATCTAAGTAAACTTTGTATGGGGACTTTTTCCCATAAGCCATTTCAAATTCCTCGCTAGCATTTTCTACTAAAATATATTCCTTAAATTCTTCAACATTAGCTTTTTGTCCGTGAAAGAACGAAATAACCATCTCTTTTATCTTTTCCATTTGTTAAAAACGAAGTCTGCCTTTTTAAGAATTATTAGTCTAGAAGTTTGCTAGTGGCCTCTTTAGAGCCTTCATATTCTTTTACCCCTTCTGAAATTAAATTTGAAATTTCTTTAATACTGTTACTAAATTCTTTTAGACTCCCTTTTGAATCTAAGAAAGCATTTATTAGTCTCTCCTCAATTTTACTATTAGTTCTCTCCCCCTCTCCATCTATGCCTAAATTGAATAAGATAATTGGTAGCTCTCCGATAACTAGTCCGACACAACACATTTTATTAATAATTAAATCAACAACATACTCTTCCATCGTGTCCTTAGTAGCAAAGGAATAAATATACATATCCCTCTTCTGCCCTATCCGATCTAACCTTCCTATCCTCTGTTCTACAGACATAGGATTCCAAGGTAAATCATAATTTATTAGATTCCGACAGAATTGAAAATTTAATCCTTCCGCTCCTGTATCTGTAGAAATCATTATATCTGCTTTTCCTTGTTTGAAATTATTAATTCTTCTTGCTTTTTCCTCCCTATCTAGACCACCCATAAATTCAATTATTCTCAAAGTTTGAGGAGCTAATTTTTCAACAATATATCTTAATGTAGTTGGATGTCTTGTGTAAATTAAAATTTTTTCATCATTACTTCTCTCCCGAATTTTCTTAACAATTTCAACTAATTTTTCAATTTTAGAATCTTTTTCTAGAATAGCATATTCATCTAAAATTCCTCTGGCAATTCTTCTTGTTTCGCTATGATATTTACTATCTCCTACGATTCTTTCAAGAGTTTCAATTGCAGATTTAGAGGAAGAGGTTATTTTTGGAAGAATTGCATAAATTGCAAGAAGTCCGTTAACTTGATTTCCATCTGCCATAAAATATTGATTTTTAACAAGTTCAGTAATACTATCATATATTGCTTTTTCTTGTTTGGTCTGAGAGATTTTTATTATCTTAGGAATTCTTTTTTTATATTCAATTCCCGTTTCAGCTCTCTTTCTTCTAACCATTACCTCAGATAGTTTTTCTTTTAATTTTTCAGGATGTAATGGATACCTTTTATTTCCTCTAAAAAGAAAGTTATTTCTAAACTCTTTCATAGTTCCTAGATGTCCTTTTTTTAAAAGATGTAACAGATTGTATAGTTCTAATAAATCATTTTGGAACGGAGTAGCAGTTAAGAGTAAAAATCTTTTCTTCTGTAACCTATCCACAAATTTCCATCGCATAGTATTTCTTTCCTTTAACTTGTGTGCTTCATCGACTAAAACTAAATCCCAGGAAATCTCTTGAGCTTTGTAGTGTTTAAATCTTCTATTTTCTCTATCAAACCCTTTTACTCTATCAATTGAGGCTATAGCAAATTTAGGTAATTTATTCCAATCATCTATTTTTTCAATTATTTTAAATTCTATTTCAAATTTTTCTCTTAGTTCTTCAACCCATTGTTCAACTAAAGATGGAGGAGTAAGAATTAAGGCTCGTTTTATAAATCCCCTATAAATCCCTTCTTTTAATGCCAGTCCTGCAGTTATAGTTTTTCCAAGACCTACCTCATCAGCCAAGAGAGCAGTAGAATTAAGCTCCTTAATTAATTTTAAAGCTCCTTCGATTTGGTAAGGAAGTTTATAGGTTAAATTTTTTTCAACTAGTCTATAAGACTTTAATTCGTTAATTCCTTCGTCCCGTCCTAGCACCTCAATCTCTTTCTTTAACTCAAATAGTTCAGGAGACGAAAAACTATTTTTTTCTATATTATCAAAATTTAAATCATCTTCTATAAAAGATTCATTAATTATAATTTTATGTTTATCCATTTTGACCATTGAGAAATATAAAAATCCTATTTAGATTTTAAAAGTTTCTATAGTAAAAAAATTCCTTTAGAATTTTTGAGAACTTCAACTCTTACGAGATTGAAGTGAATCGAACGATTCCTCGCTTAAATATCGGTTTCATTCACGGACTCGCGAGGAATCGAACCTCGATCAACAGGGCCGAAACCTGCTATTCTATCCATTAAACTACGAGTCCTAAACATTCAAATAAAATAGATATTTTAAATCTATCTTCAAGAAAAAAAAATAAAAAAATAAAAAAATTGAGTTTACTTCTTATAAACTACAAAGTAATATACTATCCCTGTTATGACGCTAAATATTAATGCAAGAATTGTCCAGAGAATCTTCATGCCTGTAGACATTCTCTTTTGATTAGCAAAAATATCGTATATAACTAAGACAGCAATAATTAAAGCAATTAAGCCCACTATTGAACTACCAAATATATTAAATGCCATTTTTACCTCCAATTGTTTCTAACATTTCTAATTAATAAAGGTTCCTATTTAAGAAAAATCCCCTCACTTTCTAATAACTCCTTCTTAGATTTTCCAAGAAGTCCGTTATACCCTCCAATTTTTCCATCAGATCTAACTACCCTAAAACACGGAACAGACTTATCCCTATTTGAAGCTACAATCTTCGCAACAGCCCTAGGATGAGAATTAAATTTCTCTGCCAGTTCCTTGTAAGTTATAACCTCTCCTCAAGGTTTTCAAAAAAGAAAAAATCTCTTCTTTCAACTCTCCCATAATTAGAAATATCTTCAGGGATTTTTAATTATTTTGGTTTTAATTCAGAAGATTATTGTTATCCCTTAAGGGATAACAAACCTTTAAAAGGTCTAGGAAATTGGAAAAATTATGGTAAAATCTCAATCTAAAACTGAAATTAACGATCTAATATTTAAGGAATTGATTAAAAGAGGATATGCTTTAGAAGGAAAAACTCGTATCTGGAATATTGCAGACTCTAAACTCTGGTATCTAACTTCCGAACAATCCCAGGCTTTTTTAGATTTAGAAAAAGATAAAGGATACCAAAGAGATATAATTGAAAAAGAAATGATTCTGATAAATTTAAACTTAGATTCTATCTTAAAAATGTTAAATGTAACTAAAATAAATCTATTAGATCTTGGTTGCGGAGATGGAAAAAAGGCGGTAATCTTCTTAAAAAAATTGAAAGAAATGAAACCTGATATCAAAGTGAAATATTGTCCTGTCGATATAAGCAGTTATATGATTGAAAAAGCACTGAATAAAATAAAAGAGGCAGATGTAGAGGAAATTGTGAAATTCCAATGGAATGTCTCAGACTTTGAAAATATAGAAAATATTACCTCCATTTTAAGATACGGAGATTATAAAACAAACTTGATACTCTTATTAGGAAACACACTTGGAAATTTCGAGATCAATGAATTGCTCTATGAAATTAGAAGTGCAATGAATGATAAGGACGTCTTAATAATCGGAAATGGATTAGATAGTAGAAATCCTGAAGAGATTTTAAAAGCATACAACACTCGACAAGTCCATAATTTTTTAAAACATATACCCTTACAATTAGGATTGAAAGATGATGAAATTGAATTCGGAACTAGATTTCAAAACTCTCGAGTAGAGATATTCTACACCATAAAAAAAGAAAAGAAGATTGAGTTTAATCAAAGAAAGCTAACCTTCCACGAAGGAGATCAAATCCTAGTTTCTGTCTCATACAAATATAATTCAGATGATTTTAAATCTTTCTTAAAAATGTATTTTGGAAAAACGGAAATCTCAATTTCTAAGGATAAATCCTATGCATTAGCAATTTGTAAAAA
>CAZHYK010000015.1:0-12979 GCA_964536715.1 Candidatus Woesearchaeota archaeon
CCGTGAGCATAATTTAATGCACCATAAGAGTTTACCCAATTTCCTTGTTCAAAAAAATGTTTCGCATCCAAAACATAATTCTCAGACATTTCTATAATTTCCTTAGCTTCAGTTTCCTTTCCTAAAAAAATATTTTCCTTAATTATTTCTAAAGCTCGAGCCGTAAGGTTCATATATTTATTAATTTTTTCCCTTGTGATTTCTTTTTCCATAAATCTATATAATTCAATGCTATAAAAATTTAACTAGTTTTCTTTAATACAAATCTAGAATCAGCACCTTCAGAAATTACGGCATTTAGAATAAGATTATCCCAGGATACCCTAAAAACCCCTGCAACTATTGGAATATTTGTTTTAGCTGAAGCACTCTCCAAAAACATTTGTATTTCTTCCTTAGTCAAAGTAATTTTAGTTTGTTGTTTTCTTCCCTGTGTCGTAACTAAGATAGGAATTTCGGGTCCAGGACACTCAATAAAATCAACAAGTCTATCCCTTATAAGAGGATTCATCTTTCCATAATTTGGAGGATTTATTAAAAGATTAATTGGGATTATTTTCGGAGGTTGCTTTTTTTGAATAGGGGGACTTTGCCTAGTTTGAAGGAGATTCATTTTAGGTCTATTAGGGATTTCTTTCTCTAGAATACTTTCTTGAAATCCCTCTCTTCCTGGAATTTCGCTGACAGATTTTATTCCTTCAGATTTATTTCCTTCAGCTAGGAGTTTTATAGGAGCATTTACTTTTTGAGGAAAAGATTTTCTTTTAATTAAGATAGGAGTTAAATATATTTTTTTTGGAGGCTCTTGACTACTCTCTTCAAATCCCTGCCTAACTAAGATTTTATCTGAGAGTTTAGGTATAACTTCTGAATCTATCCGTTCTTTTTTTGGGAATTTTAAATTCTCTAATCGAATTGTTCTTATTAAATTAAAGATTATATCTTCCACTATAGGAGATTTATGAGCTACAGAATTCATAACAATCTAGGGAGGGGTTTAGATCTAATTCTCTGATTAGAAGGAGTTCTTTTTGTACTACCCTCCACTTCCCCCTTAGAATCTTTTTTACGAAGAGTGTCATCAATCAACAAAAGTCCCTCAGCAAGTGCTTTATTTTGATCAATAAGATATTCTACTTGTTTAGAAATTTCAGGAGAGAGTTCATCCTTAGATGAAGCTTTAGAGAGATATCCTTTAGCAGACTTTTCCAAAACTTCTAAAAATCTAGAAAGGTTGTCCGAGAGAGTTTCAAATTTAAGAGAAAGGTGAGTCATTGCCTTTTGTAAACTTACAAAATTTTCTATAAGAAGATCGTCTTTTTCAGCCTTCGTGAGACCTTTAGTTTTTTTTACACTCTTCTTTTTTGCCATATTAATTTTAAGTTTAATAGATTTATAAAACTATTGTTTAGATCTTAATTTTCTTTTTCTCATTAAATAATTCTTTCGCTCTTCTAATGACATCTTTTCAATTGAATATCTCAATGTAGTATTGTGAATTTCTAAGAGATTCTCATCTAAAAATTTTCTTAAAGTTTCAACATCTCTTTTTCCGATTTCTCTTAACATCCATCCAACAGCTTTATGAATTAAATCCTCTTTATCTCTTAATAGATTTCTGGAAATTTCGATAGTATATTTAAATTGATTTTGTCTGATAAAACTGTATGTAGATACTATTGAAATTCTCCTTTTCCAAAGGTTTTTTGATTTACAAAGTTTAGATAATATATGCCTATCATTGTCTAGTAAAAAATTACCTACAATATTAGGGGCAGTTAAATCAACTAAATCCCAATTATTAACTTTCTTAGAATTCTTCAAATAGAATTTAAATATTTTCTCTCGCTCATATAAATTTTTTTCAAATCTTTTAACTAAAATCAAAAGTCCAATCAATCTCTCCTCATGAAATTCACTATCCAATAATTTTTGAATTTCCTTAAGGTTTAATTTATCAAAATATCTTTTAACAAGTTCCCTTTGTTGAGGAACAGTAATTCCAAGAAATAAATCTCCTTCACCATACTCTCCCTTTCCTGTCTTAAAAAATCTTTGTAAATCTTTTGCCTTTCTTGGATTTTTCAAAATTAAAATTTCTCTTTTTAAATCATTCATAAAATAAATAATTTGTTGAGTTTTAAATAGATTTCCTAAATTTTTATTACCCTGATATATTTAAAAGAAAGATGATATTTTACCAATCATTTAAGGAAATGCCTACATTACTTCCAATTTACCTTTACTATTTTTAAATTTACAACAATCTCTGTAAAAGCAAATTGTTCAGTCAAACGCCTCTTTCTCACTCCCGATATATTTAAAAGTTAGTTAATATTTTATAAATCATTTGGGGAGATGCCGGAGTGGTCAAACGGGCCAGGCTTAGGACCTGGTAGCTTATGCTTACGGGAGTTCGAATCTTCCTCTCCCCATTTCGCACCTTGAAAAGAGAGATATGTTAGAGGATGATACTTTACAAATTTTATCAAATAGAATATTCCATACAAAAAATAAGAATAAAAAAATAAAAAAAATTTCCTTAGAGAAATTTATTCTCTATTATCTCGTCTAGCAAAACCGCCTCGGCTTCCGCCTCGGTTTCCACCAAAGCTTCGTCCACCGCCACGGTTAAATCCGCCACGGTTTCCGCCACCAAAATTTCTTCTTGGTGGTCTGTCTTCCATTGGTTTTGCTTCAGATACTTTTAGTTCTCTTCCTTCAATATCTTTTCCATTCAACTCAGAAATTGCTTTCTTTGCTGCTTCTTCGTCTTCAATTGTAACGAATCCAAATCCCTTAGATCTACCAGAAAACTTATCTTGGATTATTGATGCTTCAGTTGTTTCATAACCTTCAAAAAGTTTTTTCAAACCTTCGCTATCAACACTAAAAGGCAAATTACCTACATATAACTTCATATTGTTCCTCCTTACATTTATTTGAGCTAAAAACCATAGAATTCCTTATTTTTTTCCTGAACTTTTCATCCGTAATTTAACCATTTCTGTCATTTTGATTGTTTTTGAGAGTTTTTAAGCTTATGGGCTACTATTGGTTTATTACCTTTCTTCCATTTTCAGTTATAGAAACTTTATAGTATTTTCTCCCATTTGAAGGATGAATTTTCTCAACAATATCTACCAATCCATAATACTTCAATTCATTACAACTATCTTTAATCGTTTGAGAATTTGTATTAATTTTTCTCTCTAATTGAGCAAAACTAAATGAACTTTCTTTCAGAGAAGAAAGTATCTTTTTCCTTATAGTGAAAGAATCTCTTTTTGACATATTACTCTTTAAATCTTCAACTCCTCTTCTTTTCCACTAATCATATCTTTAATCTTAATCCTTCCAGATTTAATCTCATTCTCTCCGATAATTATTACTCTTGAAATTTCCTTAGAGTTTGCATAATCTAAAATCTTTGAAGGAGATTTCCCTGAAATAAAATTAACCTTTTCTCCTCTTTCTCTTAATTTTTCAACAATCTTTATAGTTTCCTTATCTTGATTTAGAGAAGCAACTAAAATCAAATCATTTTCTTCCTCAACTTTCGCAAGAAGAATTATAGGTTCAATTCCTAATGAAATTCCTGTAGATTGATTATTTTCTATAAGATAACTTCCTCCTCCTGAAAGTGCAACTCCTAATTTATCGCTCCAAATTTCAAAAACCGAGCCATTATAATAAGAAAAACCTCTTGCTAAAAAAGGCCTAAACTCCGCTTTTACCTTAAATAATTTAAGATATTTTTCTAATTCTTCAATTTCCATATAAGAATCATATTTCTTAAAGAAATCTTTTTCTTTTTCAAAAATTTTTAAAACTTTTTCCGCTTTAAATTTCTTCAAATTTTCTTTAACTTCAGCTTTAGAAAGTTTATCCAATTTATCAATCTCACGAATAACTTGTTGTCTATTTTTCTCTTCAATTCCTTCTTTTTCTAAAATTTCATCTAATAATTTTCTATTATTTATATAAATGGTTGTTGGAATTTTTAGACTATCTAAACACTTTTTAGCGACAGAAATACACTCTGCCTCATCTTTAATATTGCTACCAATAATATCTGCATCACACTGAATAAATTGTCTTGTTCTTCCTTGTTTTATTGGCTCATCCCTAAAAACATATCCTATCTGAAATCTCTTATAAGGAAGTTTCTGATTCTTAGAAATTCTTTTTAATTGAAAAGTAAATTCATATCTCAACGCAAGCTTTCTCTTTCCCCTATCTTCCAGTTTAAAAATATCTCTAACGGCCTCGTCATTTTGATTTTCTCCTCTAACAAATTCT
Organism: Candidatus Woesearchaeota archaeon; assembly: GCA_964536715.1. Taxonomy (GTDB): domain Archaea; phylum Nanobdellota; class Nanobdellia; order Pacearchaeales; family GW2011-AR1; genus CAKZRD01. The sequence continues at coordinate 4,303 of CAZHYK010000015.1, forward strand.
TCATATTCAACAATAGGAGTATCTGCAATTTCAAATCCGTAACTCTCAAATTCCTTTCTAATTACATCTAGGACTTTCTGTCTCTTTCGAGCATCTTTCCCAAGAAAATCACTAAATCCTTTTACAGTTTCCATCTTTTTTAGGGTCGGAAGGAGATCCAGAAAACAGGAAATTTTCTGTCTCCTAGGTTCTCCCTAAATCGAACCTTCGGATAATCAAACTCAAACATTTAATTATCTCGTCTAGATATATCTCCTCCTATTCGATATAACTAGGGCGGAAGGAGAGAATCGAACTCTCGTCTCACGAGCCACAGTCGTGCATTCTACCATTGAACTACAACCGCCATATTTAGTTGAGAATTCAAGAGTATAAAAAGTTTTTGAAAAGATAAAATTTCTAGAGTATAGATTTTTCCGATCGCTTCTTATTAATCCAACCGTAACCTTTCTTCTCTAATTCGTCCACTATTTCAGGACCACCTTCAAGAACTACCCTTCCATGAGACATTACGAAAACATGGTTCGGTTTTATATATTCCAAAATTCTCTTATAGTGAGTAATTATTAAAATTGTTTTAGTTGGATCTTCTGCTAGAATTTTATTAATTCCTTCCGATAAAATTCTTAAGGAATCTATATCTAGTCCAGAATCAGTTTCATCTAAAATTGCTAATCTAGGATTTAAAATAGACATTTGTAGCATTTCTGATTTCTTCTTTTCTCCTCCCGAGAATCCTTGATTTAAATATCTTTTAAAAAAATCATTCTTAAGATCAAATAATTTCAGTTTCTCATCCATAATTCTTTTAAATCCTATAGAGGTTATCTTCCTATCATTTAAGTGGCTATAAGCACTCTTTAAAAAATTAAAAATAGTTACTCCTGGAACTTCACTAGGATATTGGAAACTCATAAAAATGCCTTTCTTCGCCCTATCTGAAGGTTTCATTTCTAAAATATCCTCTTCATTAAAAGTAATTTTTCCTCCATCAACCTCATATCTTGGATTTCCTGCGATAACATTTGCAAGAGTACTCTTACCACTTCCATTAGGTCCCATTATTACATATACATTTCCCTGCTCTAAGGAAAGATTAACTCCGTCCAGGATTTTCTTTTCCCCTACACTTGCCGAAAGATTTTTTATTTTTAACATTTTTTTCTTAATGCTTCTTGAATTACTTCTAATGGAAGTATTGCACAATTAAGTCTCATATACGATATAGGTATTCCTAACAATTCAAATATCTCCTCCTTATTAAGTTTTAATGTTTCTTCAACATTCATTCTTTTTATCTTCTCTGTAATTAAAGAAGCTGAAGCCTGACTTATGGCACAACCAATACCTGAAAATTTTACATCTTTGATTATTTCTTTTTCTACTTTTAATTGAATCTTAATCTCATCTCCACAAATAGGATTTCTTCTAATCGCTTCATGAGTAAAGTTTTCTAAAATCCCCTTATTTAAAGGATTTCTAAATAAATCTAAAATTTGTTCCTTATAGATTTCATGATCCATTTTTGAAAATCTCCTTAACCCTGTTTAATCCTAAAATTAATTTATCCACATCTTCAAATGTATTATAAATAGATAAACTAGCTCTACAAACTCCAGAAAATTCACATAACTGAAATTCCATTAATTTTTGAATAAGAGGCATACAACAATGATTTCCTGTCCTAATTGCAATTCCCCCCTCGCTCAAAATATGAGCTACATCATGAGGATGAATTCCCTTAAGGTTAAACGAGACCAATGCAATGGATTTATCTTTTCCTGGATTGAATATTGAAATTCCTTCAATTTCATTCAAACGATTTAACAAATAATTTAGAAGTTTTCTCTCATATTCTTTTATACCCTTAAATCCAATTCTATTAATATACTCAATCGCAGATTTAAATGCAATCACTCCTGCAATATCCTGAGTTCCTGCCTCAAATTTTTTAGGAGAATCTTTATAAGAAGAGCTTTGAAATTCAACGTTATCTATCATTCCTCCGCCAACTATGAATGTATCCATTTTATCAAATAACTCTTTTTTACCATAAACTACTCCAACCCCTAAAGGTCCAAACATTTTATGAGATGAGAAAACTAGAAAATCACAATCTATTTCTTTAACATCTACTTTTAAGTGAGCTACACTCTGGGCAGCGTCAACTATGCTTATTGCATTTACTTTTTTAGCGAGATGTGTTAGAGTTTTTGTATTATTAATAGTACCTAAAACATTTGAGGAGTATGTAAATGAAACCAGGGCTGTTTTCTCATTAATTATTTCTTTAGCAATCTCATAATCTAACTCATAATTTTTTGTAATAGGAATAAATCTTAATTTAAAATTATATTTCTTAGCAAAAATTTGCCATGGAACTAAATTTGAATGATGTTCCATCTCTGTTAAAACAATTTCATCTTTATCTGAAGAAAGAGCGCTTTTTATAGAATTTGAAAGTAGGTTAAATCCTTCTGTAGCATTCTTTACGAAAACAATCTCTTCCGAAGAGGCATTAATAAATTTAGAAACAGCCTCTCTAGATTCTTCATATTCCTTAGTTGCGTTCTCACTTAAAAGATAGAGTCCTCTATGGACATTAGAATTTTTATTTTCATAAAAGTCTTTTATTGCTTCAATAACCTGTTTAGGTTTTTGAGAGGTAGCCGCGCTATCCAGATATACTAAATCTTTTTGATTGGTAAAAATTGGAAAATCTTTTTTATAATTCATCTTAAGCCACTGAGTTCTCTATTTCTAGATTTATCAGATTGTTCAACTCTAGGGCATATTCTAAAGGAAGTTCTTTAATCAGAGGTTCAATAAATCCTGAAACTATTAATTGAATTGCCTCACTTTCTGGAATTCCTCTGGACATTAAATAAAATAATTGATCCTCCTCTATCTTTCCTACTGCAGCTTCATGAGCCACCTTAACATCCTCATCAAATACATTCATAGAAGGGCGTGTAGAAGATTGGGATCTATTATCTAACATCAAACCATCACATCTCATATTTGCCTTAGTTCCTGTTGCTCCTTTTTTAACTTCTACTAATCCCCTATAGGTTGTAATTCCTCCAGCTTGACTTATTCCCTTACTTAATACTGAAGAGGATGTATTTTTTCCTATATGATAGACCTTACATCCCGTATCTTGATTTTGTCCTGTTGTTGCATAAGCAATTCCTAAATAATCCGTTTTAGAATTATCTCCTACAAGAATACTACAAGGATATAACATCGTAACATTACTCCCAAGATTTCCATTTACCCACTCCATTATTCCATTTTCATAAACTACTGCTCTTTTTGTATTCAAATTAAAAGTATTCCTCGACCAATTTTCAATACTCGTATATCTAACTCTTGCATTTTTCATAACAAAGATTTCAACCCCTCCTGCATGCAATGAATTTTCAGAATAAATCGGACTAGAACATCCCTCAATATAATGTATCTGAGAGCCTTCATCTGCAATAATAAGAGTGTGTTCAAACTGTCCTCCTTTCTTTGCGTTCATTCGGAAATATGCTTGAAGAGGAATATCTACTGTAACATTTTTAGGAACATAAATAAAAGTCCCCCCAGAGAAGACTGCTGCATGTAAAGCTGAAAATTTATGTAGATTTATAGGAATACATTTTGTCATAAAATATTCTTTTACTAAATCTGGATGTTGTTTTACTGCTTCGTCAAAATCTAAAAAGATTACTCCTTTTGCTTCCAAATCTTCTTTTAATTTATGGTAAACTACTTCAGATTCATATTGAGCTCCTACTCCTCCTAAAGCTTCTCTTTCTGCCTGAGGAATTTTCAATCTTTCATAAACATCTCTAATCTCCTTAGGAACATCTTCCCATTTTCTCGCATTTCTTTTTGCGTTAGGTTTCATGTAATAACTAATTTGATCTAAATCTAATTCAGATAAATCTGGTCCCCATTTAGGAAGTGGACGATTATTGAATTCCTTAAATCCTGCAAGTCTTTTTTCTAATAGCCATTCTGGCTCTCCCTTATCTCTAGAAATCTCTCTAATTAATTCTTCAGTTAGTCCTAACTCTGCTTTATAGATTAGATCTTCAGGATTTGCATTATCATAGGCTGCTCTAGAAATTTTTATCTCTTCTCCTACCATTATTAACAATAGTTGACACCTCCACTTATAAGGTTTTCTGTATTTTCTGAATAAAGAGATTTATAAATAGCTCTAACTATAGATTATTATGAAATTTAATAAAACTTGGAAAGTTAATCGTCCTAAGGATTTTAAATCAATGACGAAGCAAAGAGAAAAATATCCCGATATAGTTCTAAAACTTATAGAAACAAGCGATGTTGTAATTGAGGTTTTAGATGCTAGATTTCCAGAAGAAACAAGGAATAAAGATATAGAAAAATTAATCTTAAAAAAGAAAAAGAGATTAATTTTTGCATTAAATAAATCTGATTTAATAGATAAAAAAGATTATATTGTTCCAAAAGACATTAAACCCTATGTTTTAATTTCTTCAAAAAAGAGAGAGGGCTCGAGAATACTAAGAGAATTAATTAAGAGAGAGGTAAAATATAGGGATGGAAAAATGGAAAGAGCTCAAGTAGGAATAATAGGATATCCAAACACCGGAAAATCCTCACTTATCAACTTTTTAATTGGGAGAACTTCTGCAAAAACTGCCTACGAAGCAGGATTTACTAAGGGTCTTCAAAAATTAAGACTTTCTTCTAAAATTCTCTTAATGGATACTCCAGGAGTTATTCCAAAAGAAGAATATTCTCACACAGATAAAGATAAGATTTCTCATCATGTTATGGTCAGTGCAAGGAACTATGATAAGGTCCGGGATCCTGAATTTGTAGTTCTTAAGATATTTAAGAAGTATCCCAAAGCACTAAAAAATTACTACAAGATAGATTTTGAAAACAATATAGAAATTCTTCTAGAAAAATTAGGCAAGGAAAGGAATTTTCTTTCTAAAGGGGGAATCGTAGATGAGGATAGAACTGCTCGTTCAATTTTAAGAGATTGGCAGGAAGGAAAAATAAATTCTAACCTAGATTAGATAAAAATTGAGATAGATATAAAAACTCTTATGTTTTTTTATTTATATGAAAGACAAAGAAAAAAAATTGATTGATTTTATGAAGAAAGTTTCTCCAGGAAGTACATTAAGAATTACAATTGATGATATTATTAGGGCTGAAAAAGGGGCTCTAATTGTAATAGATTCCCCTAAGATGCAGGATTGCTATGAGGGAGGATTTCGTGTAAACTGTAGATTAACTTCTCAAAGATTATTTGAACTCTGCAAGATGGATGGCGCAGTTATAATCTCTTCTGATCTAAAACGAATTTTCTACGCGAATGTTATGTTAACTCCTAACAAAAATATTTCTACAAATGAAACTGGAATTAGGCATAAGTCTGCAGAGAAGACTGCCAAGCAGGCAGAAACCTTTGTAATAAGTGTGTCTGAAAGAAGAAAGAAAACGACTGTTTTTTATTTGGGATCTAAGGTTGTCCTAAGACAAACTGAGGAAATTGTGAGAGGGCTAACGAATAATCTCCAAATATTAGAAAAACAAAGAGAACAATTTGATGAATTAATGTTGAAAATAAACATCCTTGAAATCTCTCGCTTAGTTTCAATTGGAGATATCTGCAAAATATTACAACGATGCGAAATAATTTCTAGAATTTCAAATTCTATGAAGAAAGAGCTTATAGAATTAGGAAAGGAAGGGAATATTGTTCAAATGAGATTCAAGGAATTAATAAAAGGAATAGAAAAAAAACAAGAGGAGTTAATAAGAGACTATTCTCCCCTCCCTCTAAAGAAGACCAAACTTCTCTTAGAAAATTTAACTTTTGATAATCTGATAGAGCCCGAGTCTATCTCAAGAATAATTTTTCAGAGAGATTTAGAAGAATTTATAGTTCCTAAAGGATTTAGATTTTTAGATTATATAGGTCTCACAGATAAGGAATCCTCTATAATCATTCAATCAATTGGGAACTTAGATATCATTTTGGAATCTAATGAAAACAAATTTGAACCCTTATTAAAAAATAGAACTAGCGATATTTACCAGGAGATAAGAAAACTAAGGGAGCAAATTTTAGAGGGGAAGGTATATTTCTAGAATGTTATCTCAAAAAGAATTAATAGAAATAAGAAAAGAAATTGAAGAATCTCAAAACCCTTTTTTTCTCTTCGATAACGATCCAGATGGTTTATCAAGTGCTGCAATCTTAATAAAAAATTTTCAAAAAGGAATTGCATTTCCCTTCAAATCTTTTCCAAATATAGATTATTCATTAAGAGAAAAAATTGAGAAAACATCTCCAGATAAAATTTTTGTTTTAGATAAACCTCTTAGCGATGAAAATTTTTTAAACTCTATGAATGAAAAAGGAATTAAGGTTCTAATAATTGATCATCACGAATTACAAATATCAGAAAATCTAAAAAGTAAAGTAAAAATTTTTAATAGTTTCCCTTCTTCAGAACCTACAAGTTATATCTGTCAAAAAATTTGTAACAATAAAAATACAATCTGGATTTCTCTAGTCGGTTGTATACATGATGTCTTTCTCCCAGAATTTATTGGAGATTTTAAAGGAGAATTTCCAGAAATGGTTCCAAGTAAAATAGATATTTCTACACTAAAATACACTTCTGAAATTGGAGAGATTTCTCTAATGACTTCGTTGGCATTAAAATCTTCAAATCAGACCATACAAAATATTTTAGATTTATTTATTAACGCAACCGGACCTAAAGACTTATATCTAGAGAATGAAAAAAATAGTTTTATTCATAAAAAATATAAACAGATGAATAAAATAATAGATAGGACTATTTCTAAAGCAAAAATCTTCGGAAATTTAGTTTTTTTAGAGTATTCTGGAGAATATAGTCTCTCTTCGGATATAGCAAATAAATTATATTTTAAAAATCCAAATAAATTTATTGCGGTTTGTTATAAAAAATATGATGCAATAAATATTTCATTAAGAGGAGTAGGAGCAAAAAAGTTTACTGAAAAATTTGTCTCTTCCAATAAAAATTCAATGGGGGGAGGGCATGAGGTTGCTTGTGGTTTAAGAATTTATCCAGAGATTTTCGAAGATTTTAAAAAAGAACTTTTTACAAAATTTAGAAACTCTTAAAAGCTCTCTTTGATTATTTAAGATATGGAAAAAAAGGATATTGCAAAAGAAAATATTTTCAAGAAAAGTGCTAAGGTAGAAGGAATTTCAATTCGAGGATATGATTTTGAAAAAGGAGTAGATTTTTCTAAAATTCTAGATAGTTTTTCTTCAACAGGAATTCAGGCCTCTAACTTTTCTAAGGCTATAGAAATTATTAAGGAAATGAGAAAGAAAAAAGCATTCATTTATTTAGGATACACTTCAAATATAATGACTTCAGGGGTTAGAGAGACTATAAAATTTCTTGTAAAAAATAAATTAGTAGATTATTTAGTAACAACGGCAGGAGGTATAGAGGAAGATTTTATAAAATGTTTTGGAGATTTCAAGCTAGGAGATTTCAATCTATCCGGCTCAAATTTAAGAGATAAAGGAATTAATCGAGCAGGAAATATCTTAATTCCGAATGACTTATATGTAAAATTTGAGAAATGGATTTTACCTGTTTTGAAGAAATTTGAAAAAGAAATAAAAACACCTTCTGATATGATTAGAGTTTTAGGAAGAGAAATTAAAGATGAACGAAGTGTTTATTATTGGGCTTGGAAAAATAATATTCCTGTTTTTTGTCCTGCATTAATGGATGGCTCTTTGGGAGATATGGTTTACTTTTTTAAAAATTCAAATCCTGATTTTACTTTAGACATTGCTTCAGATACAGAGAACTTTAATAATTCCTCAATAGGGAAGAAAACTACTGGAATGATTATCTTAGGAGGAGGAGTTGTAAAACATGCGATTTGTAATTGTAATCTTTATAGAAACGGGGCAGATTATGCAGTCTATATAAGTACGGCACAAGAATTTGATGGAAGCGATTCTGGCGCAAGACCTGATGAAGCAGTCTCCTGGGGGAAAATTTCAAAAGAAGCAAAATCTGTAAAACTTTTTTCTGATGCGAGTTTAGTCTTCCCTCTGATAGTCGGAAAGGCATTTTTTGATTGAAATTTTATCCCAATAATACTTATAAATCCTATTCAGTTTAATTTTATATGGTAAGGGTTATAGAGACTAATTTAGAACAATTGAAAGAAAAATTAAAAACTTTTAGAACAAATCTTAATAAGTCGGCTTATTTAGAATCTGCATTTAAGGCAGATTTGTCTATTGAGGCTAAGAGGTATATTTTAGAAACTCTTTCCGAAATTTATATTCAAGATAGAATGTTTTCTAAAGCTGCAAAAGCTCTTTCAAATAAGGCAAGATTTGATACTACATTCAAAGAAAAAATTATCTCTTATATAAAATCTGCAGAACTTTTTTCTAAAATAGGTTCAATTGAAGATGCTGAGGAAATGTTTAGTAGAGCAACAAGAGAGGCAAACGAAAAAGAGAAATTAGATATTTTGAAGAAAAGGAAGGAAATATATTTCAATGCTCTCAAAGAATTAGAAAGACATGGGAAAAGAGCAAGTATGTTAAAGTTTTATGAAAAGTTAATAAGAATGAATCTAACTA
>CAZHYK010000016.1:0-1720 GCA_964536715.1 Candidatus Woesearchaeota archaeon
TTCTTTTTTAAAACTTCTAGAGTTTTATCTAAATTATCTCTAAAACTTTCTTCAGCTAAACTAATTCCTTTTGGAAATAGACCAGTTGCTAACTCTCCAATAGAAGTTCCATCATCAAATTTTTTCTGCTCTACTTCCGTTACTTCAGGAATTCTTTTTTTATCATTAACAGAAATCCAAAGAAGTTTAGTACTCTGAATTCCATTTAAATAATTTGATTTTGAAAGTATTTTTTGAAATGCCATTCTAAATTAAAAATTATAAAATTAATAAGTCTTTCCTAAATACTCAATATTTTGAACTCTTTAAAATCTCCAGACCATCTCCTAGTTTCTACTTTGACATCTCTTATTTGAGAATATGGAGGGCCTTTTTTTAATAAATCTATAAGGGAATTAATATTATCTTTTTCCCCTTCAACAAATATCTCAATATTTCCATCCTCTAAATTTCTTATATATCCTTTTAGATCTAATTTATTAGCATTTTCCCTTGTAAAATTTCTAAAGAATATTCCTTGGACAGTTCCAGAAATAATTATTTTACTAGCAGACTTCACCATAACTTAAAAAGATTAATAGACTATTTAAGGTTTATCCCAATTATAAGTCTCGTATTTAGGTTCATTTCATTATGATTTGTTATCTCTATATAATAATAACAAATAGAAAGGTTTTTATATTCTTTATTATTTAATAAATTATGAAAAATAGCAATTTTTATCTAAGTAGAAGCACCAACTCTGAAAAAATAAACCTTCCAAAGGAAGTTATTACCTATTTTCAACAGAGAGGGCATTTTGTTAGAGATTTTCCATCTTATGAACAAGTTAGAGGCAGAGATGGAGAACTCCCAATTGAGATAAATAATTCTATTATGTTTGGAGAATTTCCAGATAGCACTTATCCCATAAAAAATAGATTGCCAAGAGATCAAAGGAAGGCAGAAGAATATTCCTTGAACATTGTAAGTTTGTTTACTAGAAATAACCCAAGATCTATCTCAAAATTAGAAAGAGATTATATGTTATTTGGATGTTCAAAACCTATAAGAATTAGATCTCTTCTAGATAAAAAAATAAAGAGTTCAATCTATGTAAAAAAACCTAGTATTGAAAGATTATTTGGAATCAATCTATATAACTTTCTATCAGGAAAAGAAAAACAAGATTATATTTTTAATAACTACTCTTTTGTAGAAAGAGAAATATCTGGAGGGCATATAGATCAAGAAAATAAATCTAATATTTCCAAAAGAGAAAGATTTAAAGAATCTGCTATAAGACTAGCAACACTCGATGATTTTATGTCTATAAGTGACCTAGATAAACAAGACGGTCCTAATGATAGTTTGTCTAACATATTAATCAAATCCGATGGTTCAATTATAGCTTTTGATTTTAATACAATCTTACAACCATATATTAAATATGAACAAAGTCCCCTCTTAGACAGATTAAGAGAAATGAAAATAGATATTCCTATAAATCTGGAAAGAGAAATTGCATCGGATGAAGCTAGGAGAATTTGTTATACTATTCATCAAAATAAAAATTGTTTTAACAAAATAGTCAGACTAATTGATAAGGTTCCATATATGAGATCTAGACTAGAAGAAGGAGGATATGAATCTGCAGAAGAATATTTTGAGGAATCTACATCCAGATTAAAAGAAAGAATCTAATTGTAAATTAATGTTTAAGCCACCTCCGAGAATCGAA
>CAZHYK010000016.1:1820-7927 GCA_964536715.1 Candidatus Woesearchaeota archaeon
TTAAAAGAAAGAATCTAATTGTAAATTAATGTTTAAGCCACCTCCGAGAATCGAAGCTGCTCATAAATCACTCTCGCTATTCTAAAATCTAGTTATAAATCTCTGCAAGAGCAATTTATTCGTCGGGACCCTGTCCCTCGTTCGATATTTAAGCCACCTCCGAGAATCGAACTCGGGACCTTTACCTTCTTGGTATGATACTTGAAACATCCCCTCCCGAAAGTTCCTCTTTCGCTAGTTTAAGGAAGGGGTATCAGGGGAAACGTAGTTTCCAATATACTACCAAGGTAACGCTCTACCGGCTGAGCTAAGGCGGCATAGTTTTTCCTATTTACTAAGTTTTATAAAGACTTCTCTTTTAAGAATTTTATGGTAGAAGATACATGTAGAGACATAGATGAAATTTCAGAAGAGTATGAAATGTTTAAAGAAAAATATAATCTTCCTGAGTGGAATAGTTTGGAAGAATCATTTGATATATCTAAAGCATTTCTAGGAGATGGAGGAATAATTCTAAGAGATATGAGAAGAAAAATGAATGAAAAGTTAGCTTCATATATACATCTTTTTGAAACATTCATGAATCCTCAAGCAACCCCTATTTTTATAACAAATGCATTAAAAAATTTAGAAGAAACTGATTGGAGTGAAATCAGAAGAATATATAAAAAATTTGCAAAAATACAGTTTAATCAAATTCTTGCGGATACAATTTATTCCGAAGAAAAAGAGGTAGAAACAATAAAAGAAATATATTCTATTTGGGAAACTGAAAAAAACAATCTTGTAAAGATTATTGAAAAATTAGATAAACAATATTCTGAAAATTCCAATAATAACAAAGGAAATTATTTTGGATAATTTTTTAGATGAAAAAAATAAAAATAATTGAGCCCTCAGAAGAAATATTTAAAATCTCCAATGAAATCCAAGAAAAAATAAAAAAAATTCTCCCAACTTCTAGAACAAGATTAATTGGTTCTTTCTCAATTCCTCTTCCTGGAAAAAAGGAAATAGATATTCTGATTGAAGTAGAAGATCTTAAAGAAGCAAAAAATAAACTAATTGAAGAAGGATTTTCTTTAAATAATTTAGAAATAAAAAACGAAATATTTCTTCATTATAAAATAGAAAATGTAGTTTGTGATATCCATCTTCTAAAATTCAATGATAAAAAAATAAAAGAGGTTTATGATAAAGTAACTAATTATTTCAGAGAAAATGAAAAAGAAAGAAAAGATTTTGCTAATTTTAAAAGAAGCCTCGAAGGTATTTCCCCAGAAGAGTATAAGAAAAGAAAATCTGAATTTTTAGAAAAAACAGTATTTGCTGAATGGATGAAGAAAAAACGAAAGAGAAATATTACAATAACCGGTCCTCGCTCCATCGGTAAAACTACAATCTCTAAACAAATAGCAAGAAAATTAGAAAAAGAATATATTTCTGCTGATGAATTAGGAGATAAAGCAATGAAAAAAATCGGAGGATTGGATAAAGCAATAAAATCTGGAAAAATAAAAGAATTTATTAATTCAAAAGGATACACTATAATCCTAGATATCTACAATAAAAAGAAGAACTTTATCTTTGATTTATCAATTGGATCATTTAGTTCTAAAAAATTCAAAAAAGCTTCGGATGAAGTAAGAAGTATTACTAAAAAAAATTCAATTATTGTAGGAATATTACCCTCCAGATGTTTAATTTATTCGGTTATAACGTTATTCAAAAGAGAGATAAAACGAGAACATTTCAAAGGGACAAATAAATCTTTATTATTTTGGAAAACTCTAAAAAGATATCCTAGAACGAGAAGAATTTTAAAGAAAAATTCAGATATTTTAATTTATACAAGAGGGAAAAATGTAGAGGAAATTGTAAAAGAAATAATCTACAAATTTAAAAGAATCGATTAACTAATAATCCTACTCCATAAGTTAAACCTATAACTAAAATAACTAATAGTAAATGTTCTCCAATAACTAATATCGAACTTTCATTATTTTTTTTAGCAATGTTAAAGCTAAACCAGATTATAAGAGATATTCCCCAAATAGAACTGGTAATTCCTACAACTAAAAGGCTATTAAAAATAAGAACCGGAATAATGAAACTAAGAGCTAAAAAAAATTTTGCTAAAAAGACATATTTACTCGAATTCCATATTTGTTTTTTAGATTCTCCTAATGATTCTTCGGAAATATGCATTCCTAATGCATCGGCTAAAGAATCTGTAATTGCAATAGTAAGAATGCCTCCTATAACTGCAAGTTTAGAAGAAGTACTAGAGATCAATCCTATCAACAACCCTAACGGAGTAATAACTCCAGAAGTCGCTCCAAAACTCATACCTCTTCTTTTTGATCTTTCCATTTATATATTAAAATTAAAAAATAACATAATAATTATTCTTTTTTAGACAAATCTAATTTAATATGAACTTCCCTTAATTGCTTTTCTTCAACCTCAGAAGGAGCCCCCATAGTCATATCTTTTGCATCTCTATTTTTGGGGAATGCGATAACCTCTCTAATAGATTTTTCCCCCAATAAGACCATAACTAACCTATCAATTCCCGGAGCAATTCCTCCATGAGGCGGAACCCCTAATTTGAAAGCCTCTAACATATGAGCAAACTCCTTTTTCTGAATATCTGTAAATCCAATTAAATCAAAAATTTTATCTTGAAGTTCTGCGTCATAAATTCTCATACTTCCCCCTCCAACCTCAAAACCATTCAAAGCTAAATCGTGTTGATAGGATTTTGCCTTTCCTGCCTCTTCCACATTCAAATATTTAACATCTTCTTCTTTAGGCATTGTAAACATATGATGTGAAGGACCCCATCTCTCCCCAGAACCATGAAAATAATCCTCTTCCTTTTGCTCTTTGAATAAAGGAAAATTAACAACCCAGCAAAAACCAAGTTCATTAGGATCTTCTTTATTTACTCTAATATCGGGTTTATCCGTCCCGTATTTTTCCATAGCCTCTTCATAATTTAATCTAGGGAAAGGAATTTGAGTAAATTTCTTTTCAGGTAATATTTCTTGAACTAACTTAATCATCATATCTTCGGTAAGATCAAGAATCTCTTTTTGAGACATAAAACTCATTTCCATATCTAATTGATAAAATTCTCCCGGACATCTATCTGCTCTTGCATCTTCATCTCTAAAACAAGGTGCTATCTGAAAATATCTCTCAACTCCTCCGACCATTAAAAGTTGTTTGTATTGTTGAGGAGATTGAGGTAAGGCATAAAATTTCCCCGGATTTACCCTTGAGGGAACTAGATAATCTCTTGCTCCTTCTGGAGAGGATTTTGTTAAAATAGGAGTTTGAATTTCTAAAAATTCTTTTTTATCTAAATAATTTCTAATAAAATTAATTATTTTATGTCTTAAAATAATATTTTTCTTTAATTTTTCTCCTCTCAAATCCAAATATCTATATTTTAATCTCAGATCCTCATTAATGTCTGTTCTTTTAACCTCAAAAGGAAGGACGTTCGCCCTAGAATAAATCTCAATTTCTTCAATACTTAACTCAACAGAACCAATTTCTCCAAGTTCAGAATTATCAGTTCCCGAAGGCCTCTTTTGTACCTTTCCCTTTAGAGCAATACAAGACTCAACAGAAAGCTCTTTCGCTTTTTGAAAATCAGAAACCGATTTATGAATTACACATTGAACTTTTCCAAATCTATCTCTCAAATCTATAAAAATTAAACTTCCATGTTCTCTAATGGTATCTACCCATCCCTTTATCAAAACCTCTTGATCTACTTTCTCCACAAGATCCCTAATTAAAGTTCTTTCCATAAAATACAATTAAAAAATTACTATTTAAATCTTTCTTAGTAACTCTTTTAAATCCTATTCAATTTTTCACTAAATGGCAACCTATTCGCACTCAAAAATTTCTACTTTTGAAAAATGTCCCTACCAATACAAATTAAAATATGTAGATAAAATAGAACCTGATATCCCTCAAGGAATTGAGGCATTTATGGGAAGTGTAGTTCACCAAGTATTGGAAGATTTATATAAAAAATCTCAAGCGAAAATTATCCCTACCAAGGGAAGCTTATTTGAATTATACAATTCTCTTTGGAATGAACAATACGATGAAAGAATATTAATTGTTAGAAAAAATCTCGCCATGGAAGATTATAGGAAAATGGGCATGAGATTCATAAGAGATCATTATGATAAATTTCATCCATTTGATCAATTAAATATTATAGGTCTAGAAACTGAAGACAAAATGACCTTAAGAGATGGAAGCGAATGGCATATTAGAATAGACAAACTTTGCAAAGATAAAGAGGGAAATTATTATGTTTGTGACTACAAGACCAATGGTAGAATGAAAGACAAACAAGAAGCAGATAGTGATAGACAACTAGCAATGTATTCTATCTGGGTAAAAGATAAATTTGAAGATGTGAAATCCGTAAAACTTGTATGGCATATGCTTGCATTCAATGAAGAGGTGATGTCTGAAAGAACAGATGAACAACTCCTAGAATTACATGAAGAAACCATAAATAAGATTGCAAGAATAAAAGAAGCAGAAGAAAATAATAACTTTCCCGCAAATGTTTCAAGGCTTTGTGATTGGTGCCTATATCAAAATATTTGTCCCGCTTATCAAAAAGCAAAGGCAAATTGGAATAAATAACCTACTCTCTAAAGGAATAAAAATAAAAAATAAAATAGTTTAATAACTAATCGTCATCAAAGTCTTCTTCATCGTCTTCGAAGTCATCATCGTCTTCGAAATCTTCATCATCGTTGAATTCGTCTTCAGCCATTTTAACTCCCTTTTTAGTTAATTCAGCATAATTTGAGGGTTTTTAAACCTTAGTTTTCACTCAATTTTAGAGCAAAGTTTTAAAAACCCCTAATTATTAATCAAGGAATATTAGAAGAAGATTTGAGATTATCTCTTCATCACTATCACATTCACATTGATAATAGTTTGAAAGTAGTTAAACACTTTTTCTAGTATGAAATAAATTTATGGAGGAAAAATGGCAAAAATTAGTCCAGCATCAATAAAGTATAATATTACTGCAGATTTTGAATCGGAAGGTCCACTTGAAAAACCAGATGTAATCGGAGCAATTTTCGGACAAACCGAAGGTTTACTCGGTTCAGATATGGAGTTAAGGGAACTTCAACAAGAGGGAAAAATAGGCAGAATAGATGTAGAACTTATTCGTGAAGGCGGAAAAACTAAGGGAGAAATTATCATTCCTTCTGCATTAGATAAAACTGAGACAACAATTATTGCAGCAGCTCTAGAAACTATTGATAAAGTAGGTCCTACAGAAGCTAAGATAAATGTAACGGGAATTGAAGATGTGAGGGGAAGTAAGAGAGATTATATTATGGAAAGAGCAAAACAACTTCTAGCCTCTGTTAAAGGAACTTCAATGGAAGCTCAAGAAATGGGACAGGAGTTGAAAGAATCTACAAGGGCTATGAGAGTAACTTCTTATGGAGATGAAAAGTTACCCGCGGGAGATCTTTCTGGAGATGAAATAATCGTAGTTGAGGGAAGAGCAGATGTAGTTAATATGCTAAAAAATAATATAACTAATGTTATTGGAATGGATGGAACAAAGCTTCCAAAAGAGATTACAACATTAGGAGAAAAAAAAGAACTAACCCTTTTTGTAGATGGAGATAGGGGGGGAAAGTTAATTGCTCAAAACGTTTGTGACAACGCTAAAGTTGTATATATCGCTCAAGCTCCCGACGGAAAAGAAGTTGAAGAACTCACAAGTAAGGAACTACAAATGGCTTTAAGAAAAAAAGTTAAAGCAGATGAATTTTTTTCAAAGCAAAGAGGATCTTCAAGATCCTCTCGCTTTTCTTCTTCAGAAGAGAGAAAAATTAGTGAAAAAAAATTAGAGGCAAAGGATAAGAAAAAACTAAAAGAGATTTCAAATAGTCTAAAGGGAAATTTAATCATCTTGAATGAA
The DNA here is from genome assembly GCA_964536715.1 of Candidatus Woesearchaeota archaeon. Lineage (GTDB taxonomy): Archaea > Nanobdellota > Nanobdellia > Pacearchaeales > GW2011-AR1 > CAKZRD01. Next base: position 7,816 of record CAZHYK010000016.1, read on the forward strand.
AACTTAGAAATTATCAAGGAAGTATCTAGCTCAAGATTAAAATCTACAAGATTAGACGAAACTCCTTGGATTGTGTTAGTTGATAATGTAACTCCTTCCATTATTGAAGGGT
>CAZHYK010000016.1:8027-12248 GCA_964536715.1 Candidatus Woesearchaeota archaeon
GAAACTCCTTGGATTGTGTTAGTTGATAATGTAACTCCTTCCATTATTGAAGGGTGTGAAATTTTAGGAGTAAAATATCTCGCAGCAAAAACATTTGGAAAAATTATAGACACGAAAGTTGAATTAGTTTCTATTTAATAAAATGGTGAAAATAACCCTAGGTCCGGCAGGTCTTGGACCTGTTGCAACAGCAGAAGAATTTCTTGAAGAATTAAAAAAGAACAATCTCTCGGCCTGTGAGATTTCATTTACTTATGGAGTTTATATAAAAAAAGATGACGCAATCAGAATCGGAAAAAAAGCTAAAGAACTAGGAATTTTTTTATCTATACATGCTCCCTACTTTGTTAATTTAAATTCTGATGATCCGAAAAAAATATTTATGAGTAAAAAAAGAATTCTTGATTGTTGTGAATCGGCACATTATTTAGGAGCAAAAAGGGTTATCTTTCATCCAGGATTTTATGGGAAAAATAAAGAGCTTGCTTTTGAAAATATAAAAAAACAAGTTAAGGAAATTTCGGAAGAGGTTAAAAAAAATAAATGGAATGTAGAGCTTTGTCCAGAAGTAATGGGGAAAATAAATGTCTTCGGCTCAATTGAAGAAATTTCAAAACTATCTAAAGAAACTAAATCTGGAGCCTGTATAGATTTTGCACATATTTTAGCAAGGTATAAGGGAAGAAAATTTGAAGAAGTTGAAAAAGCATTCCCCAATAAAAAATGGCATATTCATTTTTCAGGAATAAATTATGGAGATAAAGGAGAGAAAAATCATATTCCTACAACAAAAGAAGAATGGAATGAATTATTTAATTTTTTAAAAAAACTAGACAAAGAAATAGTAATAATTTCTGAAGCACCTAGCCCTTTAGAAGATGCAATCTTAGGAAAGAAAATTTGGGACAAATTATCTAATTAGACTTTTTCTTTTGTTTAATCTTTTTATTTTCATTATTAATTTTCTTTTCCGTTTCAAACATTCTCCTTCTCTTCTCATCTATAAACTCAAGTACGGCCCTTGCCTTATTTGGTTCATCTCTTACAGTATTCAAAACGTATAGAATTTTTCTAATAATATCGTCGTAAGTTTCTCTCTTATGCTCTCTAAGCTTCTCCAGTCTTTCTTTAGTTTCCTTCTCCAATTTCAAGGTAGTTATATTAGATTCCTTTTTCATATTCCTATCCCTCTCCTAGCCATTTCCTTAAGAACAGCATAATCATTAAAGCCTCTAATATTATCTCTCTCTAAATCTGGAAGTGTTTCAGTTTCATATACCTGAAAAAGTCTATCTAATGATTTTATTTTAAATCCCTCTCTCTTAAAAAAATCACATGGAAAATTCCTAATATCCGAATCTTTTTCATAAACCATTGCAGGAATTTCTAGAGATCCTCTGAGCATGTGAGCAACAGTCCTACGATGTCCATCTGGAACGATAAATTTACCTCCAAGGTATCTAACTGCCTTTATTGGATAAATTTTCCCATTTTTAATTTCTTTTATCTTTCCTAATATATCGTTGTACAAACAAATTTCCATACTCCTAGCACTCTCTATAGGTCTTAAATCTATCCAAGGAATCATTTGCTTCCGCATCTTAATAAAATTCTATATAAGTTAAATTTAATTTCTTACTAATCTCATCTAATTTTCTCTCTATATTTAAAACTTCTTTCTTTCCTCTAGAGCTTAGCTTCTTAAAAATATTTTTTGGTGTTATCATTTTTACCACTTAAATTTAGTTATATGAAGTATACGGAGGTATACCTTTTTAAAGTTTTCGTAATTGTATAGTTACAACAAAACCATAAGATTTATAAAGAGGAAAAAACTATAACTTTTAACTAAATTTAGTAAAAAACACAAATGAAAACAAAAACACTTTTGTTTCCGATTGTAGCACTTTTGGCTGTATTCTTAGTTGGTGCAGTATCTGCAGACAATGCAAATAGCGTTGTGAATGGAGATGCAATAGTTCAACTTAATGGAATTAGTATTAATCACGCAAATCATAGTTGGACTTTGGCACCTTTTGCTGGAGAAGTGATTCCTGTAAAGGTTTTATTTACTGCAAACAAGAGTGCTGAGAATGTTAAGGTAAGAGTAGAAGTATCTAATGGAAATCAAGAATTTTCAGATTCTTATTTTATAGGAGATACATATAATGATGGTAGATTATATACCACCGGAATTATGAATCTTAGAATTCCTTCCAGATTAGATGATTTGGATGAAAGGGTAAGAATTGATGTAACTATCAGTGCAGATAAGATAGATACTTATACTGAAACATATTATATAGCTGCTCAAAGAGAATCCTACAAATTGGAGATTCTTTCAGTAGACTATGGTTTAGATGCTGCAGCTGGCTCAACTATTCCAATAATGGTTGTAGTGAAGAATAGAGGATCTCACGACAGTGGAGATACTTATTTAACAGTTTCAGTACCTGAGTTGGGTATTTCTGCAAAAGCTTATCTAGATGAGATCGCTTCAATAGAGAATTGCTCTAATGGATGTAATAGAAGAGATTCTGTTTCAAAGATTCTTAACTTGAACATACCAAGCAATGCTAAGGAAGGCATCTATGAGGTAGTTGTAACCGCTTGGAACTACGATACAAAAATTGTAGAGAAAGGCATTTTGAAGGTTGGAAAATCTTCTAGCTCAACACCTAGCACAGTTGCTACAAATAAGGAACAAGATTTGAAAGCTGGTGAAACAAAAAGCTATGATTTGGTAATTGTTAATTCCGATAATAGTGTTAAAGTATACACACTTTCTGTAGTTTCAAATTCAAACCTGGATGTTACAGTACCTTCAACAGTTATTGTAAATCCTCAAAGTGCATCCACTGTTAAGGTAGATGTAAAGGTTAAGAATGGAGCTGAAGCAGGAAGACATACCTTTGGCGTTCTTGTTAACGGAGAACAAACAACTTTTGTAGCTAATGTTAATAAGAAAGGAACAGGCACATCTTCAGCAGGTGTAATTGCTCTTACAGTATTACTAGCTATAATCTTCGTTGCCTTACTTGTTCTATTGATCGTTCTCTTATTTCAAAGAGAAAAGAAAGTAGAAGAAGTGGAAACTAGCTACTACTAAAAATATTTATTTTCGGGATTTTATTTTTTATTCCCATTTTCTTTTTTTAGAAAGACTTTAAAAGAGTCTTTCCATCGATATAGTATGGTAAAAAAAGAAGAGAAAAAGATTTTAAAAAAACCATTTTATAGTGCGGCAAATTCAATGATCTTAATAGCAATTATCACATTAATTTCATTTATTTTTATATTCACTAATTTAATACACTGGATTCAATTTTTATTTGTATTGGTCATTGCACTAAATTTTTTTATATTCACGGGATTTTATTATCTTGGAGAAAAATATAAAAATAAAAAATTTAGCAAAATAACAATTATTGGATTTATCTTATTCATTTCCGGACTTATAATTTCCTCTAGTTTTTCAGGAATTTACTCTGAAAAAATAAATAATTTTAATGAATCTCTTTCAAATAAACAATCAAATTTAGAAGGACTTTTAGAACAAAATGTTTCTGAAGAGATAATAATCTCTTTTGAAAAAGAAATTACAGATTTTATGTTAGAAAATTTTCTAAAATTATTTTGGCCGATTATTTTAGGATATTTGATTTTTGCAATCTATTTTACTATTTTCTCACTTGAATTGAAAAAATTAAAAAAATTGAAATATGTAAAACTTATTTCAACTCTGAATATAATTTACAGTTGGATTTGGATAACCTTGCTAGGATCGTTTTTAGCAATCCCTATCGGGATTGCCTCTTATGTATTAACTATAAGAATGTTCCTAGATGAATCTAAGAAAGCAAAAGAATAATTTTATAAACATTCATTTTCTATAATATTTATGGAAGGAATTGCAACATTTGAAGATTGGCAGAAAATTAAATTAGTTGTAGCCGAGATTATAAATGTTGAAGATATTGAAGGGGCAGATAAACTTTGGAAGCTAACTCTTAATGGAGGGAATATCGGGGAAAGAACGATTTGTGCTGGAATAAAACAACACTATTCTAAGGAAGAATTATTGAATAAAAAAATTATTTATTTTTCTAATCTAACTCCTAGAAAACTCAAGGGAATAGAAAGTCAAGGAATGCTTCTCGCAGCATCTAACGAAGATCATTCAAAAATCGTTTTATTGACTCCAGAAAAAGATATGGAACC
>CAZHYK010000017.1:0-6299 GCA_964536715.1 Candidatus Woesearchaeota archaeon
AGTCTTGTTAATTTTATTAATGGCTAAACTTATCGGAATAATGAGGACAAATACTAAGTTAGAACAGGCAAAAATTTCCCTGAGTGAAATTGAAAAAAAGATTAATACAATTGATGAAGGAACTACAGAGTCCATCTTTATAGAGAGTCCGAAAGATTGGTTAGTTTGGATAAATCCTAAAAAAATAGAAGGACAGAATCAACTATGCATCTGCCCCCAACCTCAATTACTAGATCTGAAATTAAAAAACTATAATGAGAAGGTATCTAATAGTTGTTCAGAGAAAGGAGTTTGTCTAACCACTAAAAAAGATATCTCGATTTCTATGAGTTGTTATTCAAATGTGTTTAATTGTTTTGTTATGGATACTATCCCTTTATTGATATTCATTAATAGAGATAATGATAAAATAAGCATGGTTAACATGGAAAATTCATATGCAAATAATATATTAAGAAGAGTTCTCACAAATCGCTCAAAAGTAGATACTATTAAAGAATTTGCATTTAGGAATTTAGGTGAATCTTTATTTAATAGTGATAAGGGGGTAAAGGATATGATGGAGCAAACCATCTCCGAAGAAGAAATAGAGTCAGATATAAAAATAGAAAGGTGGTATTTAACAATTGCAATTGTCAATGATAATAAAGCATATCTGTGGGGAGATAACATAGATTCTAAAGGAATGTTATGTTGGAAAGGTTTAAACCTTTACGATTTTTGGAGAGGTTTAGCAAGTATAAGTGTTCTTTTAGGAGGAGATGTAAAAAAATATGAAAAGACACTTGGACAGTATTGTTTCAAGGGAGATTGGACAAGTATCCATAGATATGTGGAAAAAAACTCTAGAAAAAAAGACATTATTTTAGAATTAATGGTAGATTTAAAAAATGAAAAAACTAAATAAAAGAGCTGAAGGAGAGGGAGGACTTGAAAAGATAGGAAAGTATCTTTTATGGATTATAATCTTTGCAATTCTTCTTTTTGCAATTTATAAATTAAAGGAAAAATTCGGATTATGAAATCTAAAAAAGCAGAAATTTCAACGAGTATGATTGTCGGAATAGTGATCGTAGTAATTACATTTGGAATAATTGCAATTGTCTTTAGCCAACTTTATACAACTGTTGATATGGATAGACAAACATGTAGTACCGCAGCTACATTGAGAGGAACTCTTCCTGAAGGAGCATTTAAAGGTCAATCAAAAAATTTAATCTCTATAAAATGTAAAACTGAGAGAATTTGTGTAAGCACATCAAAAAAAGGAGATTGTAAAAATGAACTTGGAAGTAAATATACTACCTATCAAATCAAGAAAAAAGAAGACGCTGAAGAACAAATAAAAAGAATATTGGCAAGAGAAATGGCCGAGTGTTGGAATATGCTTGGAAAAGGCTATTATCCAATTTTTGCAAGAGAGCTTACGGCAGATAAGAGTCTTGGTGCAGTCTCTATTATTTGCTCAAGAGTTCATTTTGATAGAACTATCACTGATGAACTAGGAATAAAAGAAATTAAGGGATTTAATTATTATCTTCTATCCCATAAGGTTCCAAACTATGAAATTTCCTATTGGGATTTTTTAAGAAATGCTTACGATGGAGAAACTATGGCAATCCTAAGTGGAGATTCTGTGAAGCAAAAAGAAACAGAAAAGAACAGTTTCATAGGAGGATCATTGGACATCACTCAAACAAAATCTATTTTTTTTGTAGAGGTAAATCCTACTGCTGCAGGAGCAATGATTGGAGGAGCTGGAGGAGCCATTGTGGGAGCTATAACTTCTGTCTCTACTGGTACAGGAGCAATGATCGGTGGAGGAATTGTTGCAGCAGCAACGGTAGCAGGATCAAAAATTGGCGATTGGTTTCAAATAAGTCTTCTTAAAAATAAAGGAATCTTCTCCAATGAGACAAAATATGCCTCAGGAATTTTCTTAACAGATTACAGTGTTCAAGGATTTCAATCAGTTCAAAACGAAAAAATGTCCTTCGAAATAGCAAGTTATGCTTAATCTTTTTTTGGCCTACAAACTAAACGGAAACCTGCTCCTTTTGCAACTATAAGTTCATTCCTATAACTATTTGATTCTACCTCTTCAAATGGAACTCTAACCACCATCTTTTCCTCATTAGAATAGTGGTACACCCCATATTTACTCCATTCATAAAATCTTTTATTATAAGAATTAGAAGAAGTTTTAATACTAAATCCATTAATAAATTCTCTTTCTCTTCCACTGACAAATTTAGAATCAACTTCCGAAAACTCTCCAATATTTCCAACCATGTGATAAAGACCATATCCGTTAGGCTTTAAGGATTTAACAGGCATAAGTTCTTTTAATTCCTTTTCACGCTCTGAATCCCCCTCCTCATCCCAAGAAATATTTGCATTTTGAGGGTTTATATCTTTTGGCAACCCATCCCATTTAAAATTAGGTCCGAATGTTGCAAGTATTTGTTCAGAAAAAAGAGGTATGGAATAGTCCTTGTTTGTTCTCAGAGAAAGATATTTAGCCATATGTTCTATATTCTTCACACTCACTTGATCCAGAGGAAAACTAGAGTTTGGATAATCCGTATAATCTATTTCTCGTTCATAATATCCTACCTTATGATCTGATTTAGGATCATAACGACTAACCTCTAAAAACTTTAACCATTGATCGACAGAAACTTCAGTCTCCCCCATCCAAAAGCCCTCTACCTCTTTTGAACCTCCTTCGGGAAATTGAATTCTTCCCCCAGGAATCCAAATCATTTTCATATTCATATCTGCAAAATTTTCAATATAATCCTTTTGCTTTCCCTCTCTTGATTTTCTTATAGACTTAGAATTATCTTCGTGAGAATATTCTTTCTGATCCCATCTCGTTAAACCTCTCTCTGAAACATTATCAATAGAATTTCTATCGCTACATCCTCCGGCAAGAACTAATGCAGTCAATCCTCCAATAGCAAGATTTCTTAGTTTATTCATAAATTAAACTAACCAACATTATTTATAAAGATTTAGATAAATTTATAATATATAAAGAAGACAATGTATTATGAGAAAAATAAATAAAAGAGGGGATTTAATTCTTCCACCAGTAATTTTTATAGTATTAAACTTGATGATATTTAGTATCCTAATGCTTTTTGTCTATAAAGCATCCACAGGAGCAATTCTTTATGAAGAAGCCTATGCAAAAAGGATAGGTCTTTTATTAGATAGTGCAGAATCTGGAATGCAATTTAGCTTAGATATCACGCCTCTTACAGAAGTTACACTAAAGAATAATAAAAATCTTAAAAAAGAAAACTTAATTGAACATCTGGAAAAAAATATCCAAATAGATGATGAATCTGGAGAGATCTTAATTAGATTAGGTACTAGTGGTGGATTTATCTATCCTTTTTTTTCAAAGCTAGAAACCGAAACTAAAGTAATTGGCGAAGAGGAAAATAAATACCTATTAAATATAAAAATAAAATGATAAAATTAAATAAAAAAGCGGGAGAAAAGATATTTTCACTTTGGTGGTTTTTTTCTATCGTCTTAGTTTCTGTCGCGGTTATTACTATGACCCTTAATTTCTTCAATGCCCCTATTGATACTCGAAATATAGAGGTTTCAAAATTACATGAAAAAATAGCTCGTTGTGTAATTGATAAAGGTTATCTTAGAGAAAATATAAATTCTGAAATAGATCTGCTTGAATTTTGTTCTTTGAATCCAAATGCAATAAATGAGGATAGTGAGTACCTAATAAATGTAAAAATATATAATGAAAATCAAGAATTATTTAAAAGCTGGCAATATGGGAGAATTGATTATAAACAAGATTGTGAAATTTCTATCAACCTTGAAGCCTCTAATTATCTGCTATGTATAAACAACAGCGAGAGTATATTATTTTATAATACTCAAACTAATCAAAAAGAGCATTGGGCATTAGAAATTCTTGTAGCAACAAATAATTTAGGAAGTAAAGGAAAGACTAAGATTGAGGAGGAGACTAAAGATGAAAACTAAGAGGGGACAAATAGGTTCGGCAATTTCTTGGTTTGTTGCAACGATAGTGGTACTCTTTATTTTACTTTTATTTATAGGATTCTCCATGAGTAAGGGACTTGTTGCAAAGTTAAAAAATAATAAACCTGAATCAAATATTGTTAATACAAAAGTATTTGAAGAACTAGAACAGCAAAGAGGATTATTTAGATTATTTGAAGAAGAATATAAAAATAAGGGAGGATATTTTATAATTAAAAATGAAATAATTTCTAAAACTATAACAAAAAAGAATATACAAAATCTTCTTCTCTTTATAGAGAATTATTCAAAACTATATCAAGAAAAAGATCATTGCTTTGAATTTTATATTACTACCAACGAAGATTATTATAAGAATAATCCAGAATACTTTTCAATTTATTTTAATTTTCCAGCTAAAAGTCAATTAGAATTTGATTATGACTGGTCTATATTTCCTAAAAAAACCTATTCATTCCCTCCTCTTGAAAAGAGGGAGATCGTAATTAAATATATTTCCAAAAAATGTGAAAAAAAATGAATCGTTTTGAATTGCCTAAATTAAGGAATAAAAGAGGAGATATTGCAATCACTCTATTTGTAATATTGGTTTTAGTTATTTGTGTATATACTCTCACACTATTTAATTCAGTTAGAGGAAAAATTTCATCCAATATAGAAGGTATTAATGTGCCGGAAGAGCTATTCCTAGAAAAACAAGACATGGAATACAGAATGTACAAACTAGGAGAGGAATGTATAATAAATTCATTTGAAGAACTTAGCATATTAAATAACATTACTATTCTAACAGATCAACTATCTAATGAAGATTATATCAAAAGGATTCAGAATTGTTTAAAGAAAAAATCATTATTGATTGAAAAAGATATGACCAATGAAGAAAAATTAGGACCTTTGGGAATTTACACTAGATTAAACTCGGGGGCTAATATCAGTCTAGATTTAAATTCTGAAGAACTAACCATAAAAATAGCTGAATTTCCTATAGGGCAAGGAAAAAATAATCTTAACTATCGACCAGATATTTATACTAAAATTAACTTTTACAAGATAGGATTAATACCTCCTGAAAAGATTAATGAAATGTTAGAGTGTGATGAAAGCGAGGACATAGTAAAATGTGTAGAAAATATTAGCAAATACAATTTCGGAAAAGCGTTTGAAATAGTTCATCCAGAAAATAAGGATGAAAAACCAAAAGAAAGAAATATAATTTTATCTCAAAAAGAATTTTTAATAAATAACGAGTTTAAAAAAATAAGATTTGAATTGCCTAGTAAGGATTTAAGGGAAAATAGCAATTCAAAAGAGTAGAATAATTTAACTAAAAAAATTCTCCTAAACCCTTTTGTTTTTTCTTTTCTAGAATATTTCTCAATCTCTCTAGACCATTATTAATTCTCTCTTCGGAAAAATCTCTTGCAAGAAGAATTTCCTTTATTTTTTCAAAATTAATTTCTCCTCTAAGATTCAAATCTTCCTTAGTTCCCTCATAAGTTTTGAATTCTTGAAAAATTCTCTGCCAATCGAATTCTAAATTATATTTATCTGATTTTTCAATAAATTCAAAAATTTTTACAGGATAAATATTTTTTTGCACAATTTCTAAAGCCCTCTTTTGACCTATTCCCTTAACCCCCCCGGGGTTAAAATCAGTTCCGACTAAAATACCTAAACAAATTAACTGATCCCTATCTATCTGTAATTTATTTAAAACATTTTGAAGTTCAACCATCTCTATTTTTGTATCTACCAAAATTCCTGAAGGAATTCTCTTCTTTCTAGACAGAGTCAAATTCCTAATTAGACGTGGAGTTCCATACAAAAGAGAATCATAATCTTGAGAGGCAGATGCCCAAACCAATTTTTTCCTTGCTAAAATTGCCGCTTCCGCCTCTCCCTCATTAAGAGAATCTAAAACTGGAATTCCCATTGAAACCAAAAGTTCTTTACTTTCCCGAATAATTTTAGAATCTATTTTAACAATTTGTTGAGAATATTTTCTCATTTCAGAAACATCTCCCTCTTCTTTAGCAAGCTCATATTTTTCTTTTGCTATTTCCTTTCTTTCTCTTCTTTTCTGAATTTCTTCATATTTTAATTCAGAAGGAACTCCATCAAAAACATAAATCGGATTTATTCCCTCTTCTAAAAGTGCAATGTTTCTATAAAAAATTCCCGAAAGATGAGAACTAATATTTCCTTTTGAATCCATTAATGGAGTTCCATCTTGTTGGCGAATACTCGTCAAA
>CAZHYK010000017.1:6399-10241 GCA_964536715.1 Candidatus Woesearchaeota archaeon
ATTTCCTTTTGAATCCATTAATGGAGTTCCATCTTGTTGGCGAATACTCGTCAAAAATTGATAAAGAGTATTCATTGCATCTATCGCTATAGTTTTTCCATTCAACTCCTTAATTTCTATTTCTTCTCTAGGAATGATCTCAGATATTTGAATTCCCATATAAATATTACACAAATAAACTTAATAAAACTATCTCAAAGCATTTATAAATATTTAATACTTTCTTAATTAATGAAAGCGTTTATTGTTCAAAAAGATTATTTAGAAATTAATGAAAAACCATTTGTTTTATTTTATGGAAGACTTGAAAATAAGGAGAGTTTCATCTCTATGAGCGAATTCCATCCATTTTTTTATATAAAAGAGAAAGACATTAAACTAATAAAAAAACTAGATAAGAAAAAAGAAGTAAAAATTATTTCTACAAATTTAACTTCATTTAAGGGAGAAAAAGTTTCTAAACTTGAATTCAAAAATCAAAAACATCTTAGTGAATTTTTAAAAGAGTTAAGAGAATTTGAAATAGAAACTTTTGAAGGGGATTTAAGACCGGAGGTTAAATTTTCTATTGAAAAAGAGATCTTAGATGTTATAGAAATTGAAGGAGATTATGAAGCTAACGAGAGAGTTAATAGACTCTATATAAATCCATTAATTGAACCTGCTAAAGGAGAAATAAAATTAAAAACAATTTCATTAGATATTGAATCAAATAAAGAAACCAAAGAACTTTATTGCATTGGATTATATTCGGGAGAAACTCAAGAAGTTTTTATGAATACAAAAGAAGAAATCATGGGAGTTATTTCTTGTAAAAATGAAAGAGAGTGTCTAGAAAAATTTAAAGAAAGATTGATTGAGATAGATCCAGATATAATCACGGGATGGAATGTGATTGATTTTGATCTAGCATTTCTAAAAGGAAAATTTGAAGAACATAACATTCCATTTGACATAGGGAGAAATAATAAACCTATTAGATTAAGAATTGAAAAAAACTTTCTTAAAAAATCTTCGGCATATATTCCTGGAAGGGTTGTTTTAGATGGGCTAAGTTTAATCAGAGATCCATTCATAAAGGAAGATCCTTCAATAAAAAATCTTCGTTTTGATTCCTATGCTCTAGAAGATATTTCTCAACAAATTCTAGGTAAAACAAAATTGATAGTAGGAAAAAACAGGCATGAAGATATAGATAAATTATATAACGGAACTAAAGCTCAAAAGAAAAAACTTGCAGATTATAATTTAGAGGATTGTAAATTAGTTTATGAGATTTTAGAAAAAACTAAAATAATAGAATTAGCCAGTGAAAGATCTAGTCTAACCGGAATGTCTCTAGACAGACTAACCTCTTCCATTGCAAGTTTTGACTCTCTTTATATTAGGGAAGCAAAGAAAAGAAATCTTGTTTCTCCAACTCTATTTTTTAAAAATAAATCTCATAAAATTACAGGGGGTTTTGTCAGAGATTCAGTTTCAGGAATTTATAAAAATATTTTAGTATTTGACTTCAAATCTCTATACCCTTCAATAATTAGAACCTTTAATATTGACCCTGCCTCATTTTTAGAAAAAAAAGAAAAAGGATGTATTTTATCTCCTAACGGAGCTTGTTATAAATCAGAAGAAGGGATTCTCCCAGGTATAATTCAAACACTTTACGAAGCGAGAGAAAAAGCAAAAAAAGAAAAAAGAGAACTTTCCAGCTACGCTATAAAAATAATTATGAATTCTTTTTTTGGAATTCTTGCCTCTCCAAATTCAAGATATTTCAATATGAAAATAGGAAATTCAATTACTACCTTCGGTCAGGAGATAATCAAATTAACTGCGAAAAAAGTTCAAGAAAAAGGATATAACATTATTTATGGAGATACCGACTCCATTTTTGTAGAAACAAATAAATCTAAAACTGAAACTCTGAAGCTTGCTAAAGAAATTCCTAAAGAAATAAATTCTTTCTATGAAGATTATGTAAGAAAAAACTATAAACGAAAATCATTCTTAAATTTGGAATTTGATAAATTATATCTAAAGTTAATAATTCCAAAAATTAGAATTGGAGATGAAGAAGATACTACCGGGGCAAAAAAAAGATATGCGGGATTAATTGAAAAAGACGGGAAAGAAATTTTAAGCATTGTAGGATTAGAGGCAATTAGAGGAGACTGGACTGAAGCGGCTCAAGAATTTCAAAAGAAACTTTTAATGATTATTTTTAAAGATGAAGATTCAACGAGATTCATTAGAGATTTTTTAGAGTCTATGAGAGAGGGAGAATTAGATAAAAAACTTATTTACAGAAAGTCTATTAGAAAAAATCTAGATGAATATACAAAAACCACCCCTCCTCATGTAAAAGCTGCAAGAAAATTAGATAAATTAGAAAGTCCACGGATAGAATATTATATTACAATGAAAGGTCCGGAACCTTTGCAAAAATTAGAAAATAAAATAGACTATGAGCACTATGTAGAAAAACAAATTAAACCTATTGCAAGAACAATTTTAGAAACGATCGGTGTAGATTTTGATTTGATAGCAGAAAAAGAAAGACAGGAAACTCTTTTTTAACTCAACATACTTAAAAACTAATAAATTTTAGTTAAACTATGGAAAAAAAATATAAATACAATCCTAAAGAACAATTTGAAAAAAGAATTGAGAAAATTTTAGTAGAGAAAGAAGATAGAGAAGAATTTTGGAGAGTCTGTCATACTCGCCCTATTGATTCCATAAGAGTAAATACTTTAAAAATTTCAGTTGAAGAGTTAAAAAAAAGATTAGAGAATTATGGTTGGAAATTAAAAAGAATTTCTGAAGATTTTCCAGAGATATTGATTATAAAAGAAGAGTCAAATTTAAAACCTGGAGAAATTGGAAAAACACTAGAACATATTTTAGGATATTATTATGTTCAAGATATAAGTTCAATGATGTCTGCTATTGCTCTAAACCCTCAAGAAGAGGATTTTGTTTTAGATCTCTGTGCTTCCCCTGGAAGTAAAACTACTCAAATGGCTATGATGATGAATAACAAGGGAACTATAATCGCAAATGAAATTTCCCTAGGAAGAATTTCTATTTTAAATTCTAATTTAGAAAGATGTGGAGTTTCTAACACAATTGTAACAAGAAAAGACGGAGTTCAATTTTGTTTAAGAGCTCAAAGAGAAAAAATAGAATTTGATAAAATTTTAACTGATGTTCCTTGTTCTGGAGAGGGAACTTTAAGAAAAAGTCCAAACACAATGAATATCTGGAATTTGAAAGTTATAGAAGGAATGGCTAAAATACAAAAAAAACTAGCCTTTGAAGCTTTAAAACTTTTAAAAATTGGAGGGGAAATGGTTTATTCAACTTGCACTCTCTCTCCTGAAGAAAATGAAGAGGTAATCCAATTTTTAAAAGAAAATTTTGAAATAAAAATTGAAAAAATAAATCTTCCTATGAAAACTCGTTCAGGAATTTTGGAATGGAATGGGAAAAAATTTGATGAAGAAATTAAAAATTGTTGCAGAATTTATCCTCACGATAACGACTCAGATGGATTTTTTCTAGCAAAAATAAAAAAACTAAAATGAAAATACAAATACTTGACAAAACAAAAAAAAGAAAAGTCTTAGATAAATTAAATTATCTTGGAGAGTTAAAAATGAATGAGATGTTCATTAGAACAGGAGATAGAATAAGAATTTTTAGTGGGAGTTTGACTAATCAACAAGTTATGAAAATTTGGAATTTATTTCCAATAGAAGGAATTGGACTTTATTTTGCAAAAGATTTTTTAGATAAAAAAGGAAACCAAGAGACAAGAATTTCTTTAGATGGATTACATT
>CAZHYK010000018.1:0-4849 GCA_964536715.1 Candidatus Woesearchaeota archaeon
CTTTAACCATGCCCTATTATTCTCCCTTTTCTAAAAATAATTTTGTGTTGTTTTCCTGTAACAATGCGAGTAATCTGTCCGCTTGATATTGAAGATAATCAGAAATATATTGAGCCTCAAATCTCGACTTATAGCCATCAATATCGTAATTCACAACGATAATCGCAGATAAATATTCAGCTAAACTTTTGATTATGTCTCTTGTTTCTTCTGGGTATTTTTCCCAATTCTTTACAATATTCATTCTACTCCATGCCATAATTTGAGCAACAGCTTTCTCTACAAATCCAGCAACACTATTCAAGTCTGAAATATCATCTGATTTTCCCTTTCCAGCAAGAGCCATAATTCTTAAATAATTTGCAAATTTAGAGTTCCATCTAAATCCCTCAAGAGTTATCTTTGCATTTTTTAGTTTTGGCTCATTATACCCCAAGTCATACTTAAAGCTTATTTCCTCACCTGTGTTTATGCTTAGTCTAAAATCTGGACTATCTGACTGCATGAAGCTTATTTGATTTCCAACAGGGCCAGCTTGAATTTTTCTTTGCTCTGTTGAACTTGTTCCCTCAAAAAAGACTTTTATTGCATACCCATTTGTTTTAGTTATGAAATAGAATTTTTCAAAGACTATTTTTGGATAATCATTCCCTTCATCAATTTCCCAATTATTTACAAAATCCCATGTTAGATAAGTTGCTCTTGCTTTCATTTGTGCTGTTGTTCTCCCTACTCCCTTCCCTGTGTCTGACATTCCTGTAGTTTCAGAATCATAATAAGTATAAATAACACTTCCGCTGTTAAAACCAACTGCTCCTCCTATATTTTCCCCTGTTGATGAAATTGTGCCTGTTGAATAACAATGCGAGACTGTTGTTTCATTATTTCCAACAATTCCCCCTTTTACATTTCCATTCCCAAGAGTTCCATTAAAAAAACAATTTCTTATTATCCCTCCCGCTCTGTTTTCTCCACTAATTCCCCCTATAAATGAGGCAGCTGCATTTGCTATTGTTCCTGTGAAATTTGTTTTTTCAATCAAACCATTATTACCCGTACAAATTCCCCCAACAAATTCGTCTGTTATAGTCATAGTTCCCGAACAAGAACTATTTCTTATTATTCCTGTTGTTGTGTTTGTTCTACATAGTCCCCCAACATGCCAACCAGAAGTAAAAGTTCCTCCAACAACATTACAATTGTCCAAAAGCCCTTTATTGTCTTTGCAAATTGCAGAAGCATTATTTGAATACCCATCTGTGTAAGTTGAAGTTACATCACTATCTTCAATTATTAAGTTATGAAGTTCTCCTGTTGTGTCGATTTCCAAGAACAAACCCAATCCTGTTGATGTTGCATTCTCCATAAATAAATTTTTAATTGTGTAATTCTTACCCTCAAGAGTTCCTGAAAAAGTCGGAATTGGTGTCCAGCCTGTTCCTTCTGTCCAGGCTGACTTATTTGTTGCTGGATTTCTATAGTGTTCCCCATTATCAAAATCTAAACTTCTCCATAAAACAAAATGCTTATCTGTGTTGTTTCTTATGTCGTCTAAATCTTCTAAAAAATAAATCTTAAAAGGATTATCAACACTTCCATCTCCATAATCGGATGGCTCTTCGATTTCTCCCTCTTCTGTTCTTTGCTCGTAAATCATGTGATAATTAGTCTCAAGAACAGCAACATATTTTTTTCCTTCTTCAATTAAGATTTTTCCTTCGGTTACATCAAACGCGAACTCCTCTTCTTCTCCCTCCACTTTTGCTTCTAATGTGAAATTTTTTTGAAATAATAAACCCGCAACTTCTAATTTGGTTGGCTCTCCTCTTACCTCAAAAATCTTTAATCTTGCAGTTCTAACAGGAAAATCAATGTCATCAATTTCTTTTACTTCTTTCATTTTTAGTTTTAATTTTGTTAGAATAAAGCTATTAATTGTTGTTGCATCTATCAAATAGGCATTTTCTAAAGTCCATTGTCCCTCTTCTTTTGGGTTGTATGTTTTAACCTCTCCTATCTTTTCTGCTTTTTGCCATCTACTTGCTGACCCACTCCATGTATCTAAATATTCGATTACTTCTTCGATGTTTGCCATGTCAGAAGGAATACATAAAAGATTTTAAAGGTTTGCTTTTACAACCCCACATCGCACGGACAAAAGCTTCTGCAAGATGTGAATTTCTTCCGGTGATTTTTAAATGGTCTCCTTCATAGATAAACTGCATGCTTGCAAGTGAGATATACAAGTCTTCGAGATCTTCCGAAATCTCGACCTCTCCACTTTCCATTTTTATTAGAGCATAGCTATACATATCTTCTTTTAAGAGGGCCTTTCTTTTCTCTCCCCATTTGTCTAAAAGTCTTTGAGCATTATTGAGGCACATAACTTTATTTCTGTACTTTTCTATTAAAAAATCTGCAAGTCCTCCTCCAACTCCTCCATCATCAATTAAAAGAAGATTGTATTTTCTTTCTTCTTGTAGCTTTGTTATTCGGTTAAACGAATCAACAAGACTCACTCTTTCAGTTGTCTCTGCCATAGTTACTATTGCTTTAGGTCTCTCCCATAGAACTTCAACAAAAGCATTCGAATCCCCCCCATATCTTGCGACATCTATTCCGAGAAATTTTGAGGAATAGTTAAGAGAAGGAAGTTTTTTAAAACATTTCTTTAGAAGTTCTTCTGGGAAAAGTCGGCTCACTTCATCAATAAACTCTCCCAAGACTTCCTGTGCATATTCGATTTTCGAGAACTCCCTTTTCCATTTTGCCAACTCATCTTTAGGGATTCTATCACATTCTAAACTCGTAATATGCCAATGTTTAAAGGTTTCATCTTGGAACATATCATAAAACTTGCCTTGCTTTCCAAAAGGTGTGCTTAAAGCCCAAATAAAGCCCATCTGGCGCTCTTTTTTGCTAATCCAAAGCATTGGGGTTATGGATGTATAAACAGCGGATTCTATATAAGCCGCTTCATCTGGAACCCAAACATCAAGGGTTAGTCCTCTGATAAGGTTTCCTGTTAGGCCTGTTGGCAAACAATAGATTTCACTCCCATTCTTTAGGGTTGTTTTCCTCATAGTTGGAGTTTCTGCGAAAACATCCATATTCGCAGAGAATTTAAGTTCATAAGTGATTTTGTCATAAAGATACATTGCTTGCCTTTCTGAACTTGCAGAAACTAAAATCTTAACTCCTTTATTTTCAAGGGCAAATTGAGCAACCTTTTTAGCCATGATGTAAGATTTGCCAACTTGTCTTCCTGCTCGAATAGCTATATTTCCATGATAAGAAAAAACCTCTTTTTGCCATGGGTCCAACTCCCCCACATCCAGCTTTATATCTGAAAGATCAATAGGATTTCTTAGGTATGTTTGCCTGTTCTTCTTTCTTTTGTATGCCATTTTTCTTTTTTTCTTTAGTTTTTTTAATCCATATTTTATTTAATATTTTTCTACAATCTTTGCACATTTTCTTATTTTTTACATCGTATGTTCCAAAGATCATTCTTCCACAAACTGAACATTTAATCCAACTCATGCTCCTCCTTGTGGCATGTTGGACAGAGAACTTTTAAATTCTCTGGAGAGCATAAGAGTTCTTGACGAATAACATCTATAATCTTATCCCAATTTCCAACACCTTCTTTATGATGAACTTCGACTTTTTGCTCTTTGCCTTTTGCTTTAGATTGTTTAACACCGCAATTTTCACAGCAATATTTCGCATTCTTCATAGCTGTTGCTCTCTCTACACTTCGGAGCCATAAAGTTCTCAAACTGCTTTTTATTCTATTTCTTTGTGTTCTTTTTTCTTGTTCCATTTTCTTTTTTTCTTCTGCAAAACTTACAGCGTTTTTTCGGTTGTGCTTTGGGGTAAAAACTAACTCCCCCACATTCCGGACATTTAAACGAACACATCTTATTTAAATTTCTTTAAATTTTCTTCTGCAAGTTTTAGCATTTTCTTAGCAACTTCAAGTCTATATTCTTGTGCCTTGACAATTTCAACAGCTTCTGCTTTCATCTGCAAATAAAAATCTTTATTTTGTTTCATGTAGTCCTCCTAAACCATTTAGTTATATCTTTAATAGTTTGTTTGACAAAATATTTCCATCTCGGAGATTTAGGAAATTTAGAATTAGCTTTATCAAATTTTCTCGCCATCAGACAATCACTTCTCAAGCTCATTTCTCTCCCCCCATCACATTATTTGGAAATTTCTTACAAAGTTCATCTTCAATTTTTTTAAATCTCTCGACAATTTCAATTCCTATTTTTTCCTCTCGGAGTTTTATGGTCCATTTATAGACACCTTTTGCTGTGAGTTCCATCTCGACAGATTCTTTCAAGTCCCCTATTGTGGGGGTTATTATGTTTTGTATTTCTTCCATTTTTGTTTTTGTTTGTTCTCTTTAAAAATAAAAAGAGAAAAAAATAAATTTTGTTTGTGATTAGATTAAAACTCTCAATATCTCATAACCTTTGCTTGTGAGTTTGTATTGGAGAATCATTTTGCGTCTTTAATCTCAATCAACTCAAAACTATCGACCATTACTCCTTTTGGATCTCGAACTCTACACTTATTGAAAACTAAAACTTTGCCAATAAGTTGTCTCGGGAAAAGATTCTTTGCCCTTATGAAGTTTTGATTTGTCTTGTTTATATTGAGATTTCTTTGCTTTCCAACCGGATACTCTGTAACTATCCACATTTTGGCTCTGCCTTCTACAATTTCTCCATCGACATCAATTACAGCGAGGCTCACTGGCCATTGCTTTATTAAGTCTGCTTTTAGCCATTGTCCGGCAAAATCATCCCATCCATCAAGATTTGGTTTTTGTTCT
>CAZHYK010000018.1:4949-8822 GCA_964536715.1 Candidatus Woesearchaeota archaeon
TCTTCCATGTTTTTTTTATCCTCCTTTCTAGGATTTAAAAAGTATGGTGCTAT
The DNA here is from genome assembly GCA_964536715.1 of Candidatus Woesearchaeota archaeon. Classification (GTDB taxonomy): domain Archaea; phylum Nanobdellota; class Nanobdellia; order Pacearchaeales; family GW2011-AR1; genus CAKZRD01. The sequence continues at coordinate 5,003 of CAZHYK010000018.1, forward strand.
TTAAACTTTTTGTGTGTATTATAGAATTACTACAAAAGAAGAAACATTTAAAAAAGAAAAAAATTAGGACTTTGTGTTCTTAATCCAAACGATTGCCTTAGGGTCAGTGATTTCTACTTGTCCCACCTCGACAACTTTTATCGTTTGAGAAACGAAAGGGTCCATTTCTTTGATTGCAGAACTAAGAGGATAAAGTTGTCTCCATGTTCCGCATGCTTTTGGAACAACAACAAAGGCCTCGCTTGCTTGAACATTTGGAGAAACCATAAATGTTTTATTTCCAAGAGTTCCAATAACACCACTTTTATTTCTCAATTTCTCGTCGGTGATTGAAGCAAGTTTGTTTCCATGTTGCACAAGATAGTTTATAATGCTTCTCTTGTCTCTATGATTCACGATAACCATAAGGTTAGAAGTATCATAATTTTCTCTTCCGATTTTTTCTTCTGCTTCCTCTAAATTGTCAATTATAGCCGCACTTGCTGTCATATCCCATTCACATCCAGCTTCAATTGTTATGCTTTGGATGTTTCCATCTGCTACGATTGTGTTTCTTATTCCACCATCAACATTTGAAACAACAGCTTCGATTAACTTTAATAAGCTTCTTGCTGTTACATCAATCTTTCCAGAGATTATATCTTCCCAGAAAATTGTTGTTTCTAAGCCATATTTTTGAACATAAGCCGTGATTTCTTCGAATTTAGGGTTTGCATGTGGGAAAGTTGCTCCTCTTGGAAGGCCAGCGATAGAGCTTGTATTTCCAGCTGTCAAAACAGATGGATCTTCTCTCCAATATGTATTGCTCCAACCTACATTACTTGAAATTGTTAAAAGGTCTTTGAATATATATTTTCTTCCTGCAAAGATTTTAAGAGTTGCATCTATAACTTCTTTTCTTAATCCTGCGTCTCCCATTTCTATATCATATGCCATTAGTTTCCTATTCTCCCAACTTTAACTACAACCTTATCTCCGCTTGCATCTGCAAGAGCAACACCTACAACTTTGTTTAAATTTGCTAAACTTGTATCTGTGTAAGCTTTAACTGTGTTCGCAACTGAACTGGTGCAAACATTTGTTCCAGCTGTAATTGCACCGGATGCCGCAAGTTCGAAAATTCCATCATCCCAAACAGAGATAGAAGTAGAACCATCAGCTGCTATTTTTTCCATAGCTGCGATTCCGGCGAAAACATCTGCAACGCCATCAGCGGCTGCAACTGTTCTTGGAGAAGCTGAAAGTTTTAATAAAGTACCCTTAGGAATATTTGCATCATGTGCGCATGTGAAAGCTGTTGCGGTCTTTCTTGTTAATTCTACTATTCTTGCTTCGTTTGCCATAAATTAATTAGAAATAAATTCTTTAAAAAGGTTTGCTTTCGAGTTTGTTTAAAGCATTTCTTGCTCAAATCCCCATTCTGGAACTTTTGCTCGTCTGTCTTTCTTAATTCCTATTGGATGAGAAGAAACTCCTTTGGAGATCAAGATTCTTTTAATTTCTGCCTTCGGAAGATTTTTAGGAATTGGTTTTGCTCCTAGAGATTTTTGGAGAATTTTTAATCTTGCTTTGTCGAAAATTGGTTGGTTTCTTTTTGGGTCTATATTCATCATGGCGAGAACATCCGGAAGGGCTTCTTCTGGGAAAACATATTCCCATAACTCAACTGGTCTTAATGCTCCTTGAACAAAAGTTATTTCTTCTTTGTTTGTTTTCAAGTTCTTTCTTTTCCATGGGAAAAATTGAGATTGCATTTGAGAGATAAAAAGGTCTCTTGCATGCTTCACTCCTCTTGTTAAGAAATATAAGTGCATGTTATTTTAAATCAATGTTTTTCTTTAGTTGGTATGCTTTCATTAGAAGGCCGATAACTCCGATGAGAATCATAATCAGAAGATAGCTTTCAATACCTAGGGATATACAAAAACTCGCCATTATCGTATGCTATTGGCGATCCTCTCTGCCATCTCTTGGTCTTTTTCTGCTTGTGTAGGAGGTTTGGGTTGTGTGAAATTACCAGCAAGGCTACCACCTCCGATAAGGAGATCAGCACTTGCTTTTTCAATTTTCTCCCTTTCTTTTCGTATTTCTTCCAAAAGCTTTTTATTTTCTTCTTGTATTTGTTTAGCTTGCTCAAGAGGGGAAAGAATATTGCTGTCTGTATTTGTAGTTTCTGTTGTCTCTGTTTTGTTCTCTGCTTCTTCATTCCCTTGCTCTTGGTTTTGATTTTGCAATTCATCAGCCATGAAAATAATAAAGAATGGTGGTATTTAAATCTTTTGTGAGTATTGTTTAGTTTCAACATTTTCTATCTTTGGCATTTTCTTATGATTTCTGCGAAAGTTGTTAATGCTCTTGTGTTGTTTTCAATTACTTCATCTCGCTTTTTTGTGTATTTGATTTTTTCATATAATAGAGTTAATGTCCAAAGGCCTAAAACTCCATAATTAGCTAGGTTATTTATTAGCCCTTCCATCTTCGGTTGGTTTCTTTTTTATTTGTGGAGAACTTGGAGAAATTTCACTTTGTTTCTCCGGGCCATTCATAGGGCCATCTTTTGCTTTATCTTTTGCCAATTCTTCCTCTATTGTTGCAGGGAACTCGAAATTTATTTTAATGTTTAGTTGTGCTTCTATATCTTCCTCGATTTCCAATTGTAAGTCCTCGATTGTTTGCTCCCATGCAAGATAAACGATTTTTGCGCTTGCTTCTGTTGTGTCTGCACTCCATCCCATGATAAGTTCAGGAACTCCGCAAGCTGTTACAAAATCTCGGATGATTTGTTTGTAATATTCAAGAGGAGAGAGATTTCCTGTTTGTGTTGAGATTATCTTTGTGTCTTGTTTTGTTAATGTGCCTTTTGGAACGACTAAACTTTCATTTTTTTTGTATGCCTCATTTAGTTTTGCTGTTTGTTTTGCTATTTCTGTCTCATCATCTGTCTCACTCTCGTACATAACAATAGGTTTAACGAATCTATGAAATAGAGTTCGGAGGTCTCGGGTTACTTCTTTTCTTGTGTCCAGAAGGTCTTCTAGAACTTCGAACATAGAAATACCTCCCATTTCATCCCCTACTCTTGTATTTGTTAAGTGGAAGATTTCATCAACATCGAACTCTTTGATTTTGTAAAGTCCGAGATGTTGTTCATATCTTTTTATTATTCCCTGTCTGTCGTAGATAACTTTTATTGTTGATGGGTTTAGGGGCTTTAGATTTGTTAATCTTCCTTGCCTGTCTTTGATTATGTGAGCAAAAGAATCTCCAGTGATGAGTTTTAATTTGAATTGATTTTTTAGAACTTTGAGGGCTGTTTCCTTTCCATTACCTACAATCTTTCCGAGTTTCTTTATTTCCTTTGGGTCGGAGTTTTTATAGCCCTTTCCGAAAACCCATTTTGTTAATGTTTCGACAATTGCCCTCGCTTGGGGGATTTTCTTATAATAATAGAGCCATTTGGATGTTTCCGGAGTGTATGCTGTTTCATCTTGATAAGAAGGGGAGTTTAGTGTTTCATCTCCATGTGAGACCTCTGTGTCTTGTCCTGTATAATCTGTGGTTGTTAGTGTTCCTGTTTTTAGAAGATTAACCATGTAAATCTATGTAAATGAATGTTTTTAAAAGTTTGCTTGTTGGTTGTGTTAAAAATTTTCTAATGGGCATAATATTTTTAATATTATTTTTTTTAAAAATCGCAAATTTATTTATATTTTTATTTATATTTTTATATTTTTTATTTATATTTTTATTTATATTTTTATATTTTTTATTTATATTTTTATTTATATTTTTATATTTTTTATTTATATTTTTATATTTT
>CAZHYK010000018.1:8922-10103 GCA_964536715.1 Candidatus Woesearchaeota archaeon
TTTTTATTTATATTTTTATATTTTTTATTTATATTTTTATATTTTGAAGGAGAGAATTGTGGCGTTAACATAAGGTTTTTAGTGAAGTTGTTCGTTTTAGTAGGACAACGGAACGGTTCTTTTTCTTTTCCGGCGAGCGAAGCGAGCCGGAATAGTGATTAGTTTATGTGGTAACTTCTTGTTACGACATAAACCTATTATGATAGGATTTGACTTAACACTCTGCCCGAGACAACACAAATAAATTAAATGATGTTGTCTCTGGGTGCGAGGTTAAGTCCTATTTGATTGTTAGAATTTACTTTATGCACTAAGGTACTCTAATTTAAAGTAAATTCTAATTTGCATTAGATTATATTGATTCTGTGGTTGTTTGGAATTATATCTGAAACGAAGTTGAAGATCTTAGGTTAGACAGAACCTATATAATCTAATTCGAAGCCGGCGAGCGAAGCGAGCCGGCATAGTTCCCCTTCCCTTGAGGGAAGGGGTTAGGGGATGGGTGGTAATGATTAAGGGAGAGAAAGTTGGCTTTAGCCCGTAAGCGTATAATCTTGCTTATCGTCCAGCAAAGCGGGCTTTTTGTTAAAAAAGTGTAGATAAGCCAGATTATACGAACTTTCTCTCCCCAAATTTCCCCAAATTCAACTAAAATGAAGGGAGGGATGTGGGAAGCCAATTAGAATTAACTTTTAGTGCGAACCAGTTCGCACTAAGCTACCTAAGTTTAAATAGATTTGCTTTCCTGCTCCTTCCGAATTAAAGCAGAATTTGGGGAAATAAACCCAAAGTATATATATTATTACACTACTATCTATCTATCTATCTAAAGTTTATCCATAATATATATATATATTTTAGTATAAGAATGTTTATAAACTATGTAATAATATATATATTAACTAAAATGGGAGGAATTAAAACATGGGGAGACCAAAAGGAGAAGGAGGAATAACTTCATCTGTTCGAGTAAGTCCGAATCTTTGGATGTTAGCCAAGAAACATAACATCTCATTGAGCGAAGGATTAAGAGTTGGACTTTCAATTATGTTGGCAGATTTAGGAGAACAAGATTATGACAACAATTTGAATCTTTATCGAAAGATGAGAGTTTTCCAGAAAGAAGCTGAAAAGTTGTCTACTGAAATGCAAGCTTTGAAAAACAAATCAAATCAAGTAAT
>CAZHYK010000019.1:0-9073 GCA_964536715.1 Candidatus Woesearchaeota archaeon
AATTGGAGATATATTTGTGTATGGAGGAATCGGAGGAGATGGAGAAGATGGATCTGATGGAACCATTATTATAAATTGAGGATATTTTTTGAGAAAGTCTATTTGAATCTTTTAGGAATAAAGTTCTCATTGGAAATTAGTTTTTTCTAAAAAAAGCTATATTTTTCAAAATAGAAATATTTATAAAGAGTATTTTACTACAATCTTTATGGTTAAGAAAAATGTGGCAATTGCCTTAGCAATAATTGCGTTAGTTCTGGTGAGTGTTGCAATCTATACTTATATTAGTTCTGAACATAAGGCTCCAGTTCAAGAACCTATTTTGACAGATAATCAGAAAGGACAGGTAGGAGTAACGATTCAACCGCCTGAAGTGGAGGACAGGGGCGATGGCAGCTAAGAGAAAAAATTCTAGAAAAGATTCTTCTAATTCGCTGTATGATATTATCATCTATGTTTCTCTGATCTTGATAGTGTTCTCTTTATTTTTTATTGGTTTCAGTATGACTGGAAAAGTTGTAGATACAGATAGTGCAATTGTCAATGTTACTATCTCAGGCACTACTGCAATAAACTTTACTACTAACTTCTTAAATCTAGGAGCTGGAACGGTTAATGTTGGTTCTGCTGCAGCTACAATAGACTCTGATGGAAATGTTGTTGGAGGAACAGGCTGGGGAAATACGGGGAATTTAACCTTGGAAAATATTGGAAATACTAACGTTTCTTTGGATATTTCTTTCGGTAAATCCGCTGCAGAGTATATAGGAGGAACTAGCCCGGAATATCATTTCAAGTTTAATAATAAAGAGGCAGGGAGCTGCACTCCTGCTGATGGAAAATCATTAGATAGTTGGATTGCAACTACTAAAACTAATACAACTATCTGTTCCAGTTTCAGTTTTGAGGATAATAAAGATGAAATTAATATCGGAATAAAGTTAGTTATTCCTTCAGATTCTATTGCAGGGACTAGATCTGATGTGGTTACTGCAACTGCAACTACGGTTTAATTTAGAAAGAATTAAAAAGGAATTTTATTAGTATTTATTATGGTGAGGTTAAATTCTGTATTCATAAGTATCTTTTTAATTTTATTTTTAATTCAATTTAATAGTGCAGGATCTTTAGGAATGAGTCCTTCTTATTTTAGTTTTAATTTTGAACCAGGATTAGAAAAAACAATTACAATCGGAGTTGCAGATTCGGATCCTAATCAACCAATTTTGATTTATCTTGCAGGAGATTTAAATGAGTATGTTAATTTAAGTTCTAAGAGTTTTGTAGGAAGCGGAGAGTTGATAGTATCGTTTAAACTTCCAGAAGAGATTGAAAAACCCGGAACTAATAGAATTATTATAGGATCTAAGGAGGCAAGGGATGAGACGGGAGAAGAGACAAGTTTTATCGTAGGGGCGAGTGCAATTCAAATTCCAATAGATATTTTTGTTCCCTATCCAGGAAAATATATTGAGGCAGAGTTTGAGGTTTTTAACACGAATGAAGGAGAAGATGTCCCATACACTATTTCACTATCTAATTTAGGAAAGGAGGATTTAGATTTTAGTTATGTCGTAGAGGTTTATTCTAATGAAGAATTAATTATTAGTGCTAATAATGGATATCATTTAGAGCATAATCAAAAGATGTTAATCAGCGAGGAATTTAACTCTTCTTTGTTTAAACCCGGTAATTATAGGGCTACCTTAAAGATTAGCTATTCTGATAAAGAGATTAATTTAGAGGATGATTTTGTTGTAGGAACTTATTTTATGAATATTACAGACTACACATATAAATTTATTGCAAATAAAATTAATCCTCTAATAATTGAGGTTTCTAGTTTATGGAATTCCAAGATTGAGGAAGTTTATGCTGAGATTTCGGTAACTGATGAGGGAGAATTAAAATCCAGTTTCAAGACTTCAAGTTATATATTTCAACCTTTGGAAAGTAAAAATATTTCGGGGTATCTAGATGCTAGTGAGATTGAACCTGGAAGATATATAGGGAAAATTCAGATAAATTATGAAAATGAATCTTATAGTAAGTTAGTTGCATTTTATTTTGAAAAGGCAGAGATGTCATTGACTGAAAAATTGCTCATTGGAAGTATTATAATTATAATTATATTGATTTTAGTAATAATTATTTTATTTATTTTTCTTAATAAAAAAAATAAGAGGAAAAGATGAAATATAAAAAATATATTGTTTTAGTTGCGATTTTAATAATTTTATTGGGAACCTTTATTTCTATAAATAATATTGAAAAAAGAAAAATTGAGGTAAAATTTGAAATTGGAGAAAAGCCTGGATTTGATCTAGATCCAGAAGCTTTGACATTTGGAAGAATTCCAAAGAATTCTTCTGCGACGAGAAATATAAATATTTATAATGAATTTAATCACGATATTTATATTTATATTTCTCTTTCTAAAAACCTGTTAGGGTTTTTATCTGTATCTGAAAATAATTTTATTTTAAATCCTCAAGAATCTAAGAATATTTCTTTTTTTATAAACTCAAAGAATGAATCCGAATTAGGAGTTTATGAAGGGTATGTAATAATAAAAACTACAAGAGGATGGTTAAGATGACTAAAATTTCTTTCGCTATTTTATTTCTTATTGGGCTAATCGTTATTTCAGAAGTTATGATAACTGGAAATGTTATCAATTCTTCAGAAGGATTTGTCAATGTTAGTTTGGAAAGTTCTATCGCGATAAACTTTACCATTGATCTAATTGATTTTGGTTCGGGAAGTGTTTATCTTAATAATTCCTATGCCACTATAGATACTAGGGGAAATGTTCAGGGGGGAAATTGGAATCCTATTGATGAAGGATTTTTATTAGAGAATATAGGGAATACAAACGTGTCTATAGATCTTTCTTTTGAAAAAACAGCCCGGGAATATTTGGGGGGAACGAACCCAGGATATTACTTCATGTTTAATAATCTAGAAGAGAATAGTTGCTTAGATTCTGAAATGGGATATGAGGAATGGGTTAAAGTTAATAATTCTGAAAAAATTAGAATTTGTAATGATTTTCAGTTTATAGATTTAAATGATAGTTTAAGAATCGATCTTAGATTAATCATTCCTTCGGATTCTATTATGGGTCAAAGAACTAACTCTATAACTGCAACTGCAACTAGAATGGGTTAAAGGCTATATTTAAATAACCACTAATTTTATTTATTCTATGAAGAAACTATTAACTATTTTGATATTTATATCTTGCATCTCTATTGTAGTTGCAAATGTTCCAAATTACAGGGATGAATATGTGAATGATTTTGCAGGAGTTTTTTCTCAAGAGCAATTTAACTCCATTAGGAATTTATTCTTTGCTCTTGATAATGAGATTGGAGCAGAATTTGTTGTTGTTACAGATTTGGAATGCGCTTCAAAAGGGGGACAGAGCCAGTATGCGACAGATATCTTTAATTCCTGGAGAGTTGGAAAATCGGATAAGGATAACGGATTATTGATTTTATATTGTAAAGAAGAAGATAAGATTTGGGTTACGACAGGATATGGATTAGAGGGAATTTTACCAGATTCAAAAATTGGAAGATTGCTAGACGAAAGCTTTGTTGTTTATAGAGGGGAAGGAGATAGTGCAAATGGAATTCTTGCTTTTGCAATTGGAGTTGCAAAAGTTGCAGACGAGAATAGGGAAGAAATAATGTCTACTCAAGAAAATTATGAATACAATTTTGTTCCGGGATTAATCTTTATTTTAGTAATTTTCTTTTCTTTTGGATTGTTGGTTTATTTTTTAACTAATAGAAGGAGAAGGGGAATTGGAGACTTTTTTGTATTTCTTTTTATAGATTTTTTGTTTAGAATGATTTTATTTTCTCTGATTTCAGGAGGAAGAGGAAGTTCTCGAGGAGGATTCGGAGGAGGAAGATCTGGAGGGGGCGGAGCGGGAAGATAGGTTTTTAAATGAGTTCAACTAGGTTATAATATGGCAAGGATAAAAAATTCTACGATTATTTGGATTGTCGTAGGAGTAATTGTTTTGATTACCGTTTTAAGCTTTATAGGGAGCTATAATAAATTTGCTACACTTGAAGAAAGAATTGATGGACAGTGGAGTGAGGTTGAAAATCAATATGAAAGGCAGGCAAACGTGATTCCTAATTTAGTGTCTACGGTTTCCAGTCAGGTTGGAGCAGAAACTCAATTTGTTAAAGATGTTACAGAAGCGAGAGCTTCCTGGGCTGAAGCAAATTCTCAAATAGATAAAGATAAGGCAGGACAGGAAATGAATTCAAAAGTAAATATTTTAGTTAATGCAGTTGCAGAAAATTATCCTACTTTATTGGCAAGTGAAGGTTATATTGCATTGAGAGATGGGTTGGTTGGAGCTCAAAATAGAATCACTGTTGCGAGAGGAAAATATATAGAAAATATACAAGGCTATAACACTGCAGTAAGAAGATTTCCGGGGAATGTTGTTGCAGGAATATTTGGGTTTGAGAAGAGAGATTATTACAAGGCATCTGAAAGTTCAATGAGTACTCCTAATTTGGGAGATAGGGATTTGCCTTAATTTTTTAAAATTTAATTTTCCTCTAAACCCGATAAGATAAGATTTATAAACTATAGTTTCTCTATAGAATTATGATAACCACGATTCAAATAAGAGAGAGTGTTAAAACTCAGTTAGATAAGATAAAATTTTCCAAAAAACAAACATATGAAGAAATAATTCTTTTTTTGATTGAAGCTGTAGAGAAACAAACCAAGAGGCAGGAAGAATTTCTTATTGAAGGATATAAGGAGATGGCTAAAGAAAATATTAAAATAACAAAAGAGTTTGAAGGGATTGAAGACCTCAATAATTGGGAATGGTAATGAATATTAAAAGAGGGGATATTTTTCTTGCTAATTTTGAGCCTATAAAGGGAAAAGAACAGGGAGGGATTAGACCTGCTTTAATAATTCAAAATGATATTGCAAATAAAAATTCTCCAGTAGTTATCGTTGCTGCAATTACTTCAAAAATTTTTGAGAAGGAATTCTCAACAAATGTTTTTATAACTAAAAAAGAATCCGGGTTGGATAAGGATTCAACAGTTCTTCTTAATCAGATCAGAACAATAGATAAGTTAAGGTTGTTTAAACGAGTTGGGAGTTTGGATAACTTTTTGATGTATAAGGTAAATCTTGCATTAAAGATAAGTCTAGGGATGGACGGATAACTTTTCTAAAATTTAATTTTTCCTCTGAATTGTTTAGCCATTTTTTGAAGAGTTTTTTTATCAAGTTGTCCTTTTTCTAAACCTTCCATTGAAGATTGTGATTTTACTAGATCATTCATCATTTTGTATTGTTTTAGAAGTTCTCTTATTTCGGAAGTTGTTGTTCCACTTCCTTTTGCAACTCTAGAAATTCTTGAGGTTTGTTTTTCAAATAGTTCTGGATTTTCTATCTCTTCTCTAGTCATAGATTGAATTGCATATTTCCATTTTTTCATTTTATTTTCTTGTTTTTCTAAAACTTCTTTAGGAATTTTTGCTTTTCCAAATCCTGGAACCATAGACATTATTTTATCCATACTTCCCATTTGATTCATTGATTCTAGTTGAGAGTACAAATCATTTAGGGTAAACTTTCCTTCTTTCAATCTTTGTTCAATTTTCTCTTGCTGTTTTTCATCAACGGCAGAACGAACCTTTTCTAAAATTCCTTCTAGATCTCCCATTCCTAAAAGTCTTGAAATAAATGAGGTAGAGTTGAAGGTTTCTATTTCATGGATTTTTTCTCCAGTTCCGATAAAGAAAATTGGAGCGTTAGTTTCTGCACATGCTGTTAGAGCTCCTCCTGCTTTTGCAGTTCCATCCATCCTCGTAATTATAACTCCGTCAATAGAAAGTGCTTCTTGAAATTCTGAAGCTTGTTTTTTTGCAGCCTGTCCGATATCTGCAGGAAGAACTAAAATTCTATGAGTTGGTTTTATTGTTTTTTCAATGGATTTTATTTCTTTGATTAAATCTTCTTTTAGAGTATCTCTTCCGGCAGTGTCTATAAAAACAATTTCATATTTATCTAAATCTTTTTGGTAGTTTTTAATAATTTTAATTGGATCTTTTTCTTTCTCGTCAATAAAAGCAGGAACTTTTGCTTTTTCACACATATCTTTTAATTGTTTCATTGCAGCAGGTCTTTGTGTGTCTAAACCTAATGCACAAACTTTTTTTCCTCGTTTTGCATAATAGAATGCAAGTTTTGAAATCGTTGTTGTTTTTCCAGAACCATACAATCCAAGAAGTAAAATTCTTGTTTTCCTTTCTAACTTTAGTTCCTTACCCTTTCCAATGATTAGTTCAAGTTGATCGTGAATGAGTTTTACTATCTGTTCTTTTTTATCTATCTCCTGAACTTTTTCATCAATTGCAATTTCTCTTATTTTTTTTGAAAGATTCAAAACTAATTCTACATTTACATCCGCTTCAATTAGTGCTCTTTGTAAATCTTTTATGATAGAGTCTATTAGTTTTTTATCTACAAAGATTGCGTTGGAAATCTTTTTTATTCCTCCTGTTAAGGCATTTGATATTTTTTCTAACATAGTTTTAACTAGAATTAGAGAGTTTTAAGTCTTTTGGGGAAAATAATTTATATGTTAATTCTTTTTCTAAAATAACTAAATCATCGTTTCCTTGAATTTTTGATTTTTTATATCTAATTTTTTTAAATTTGTTTTTATAATAAAAATTCCTTGTTATAAAATAGGGCTCATATTTGTCTTTATCTGTGAGGGTTTCGACTTGAATTATATTTAAATTATGTTTTTTAGATTCTATTTCTAATTTAAATAAGAGTTTTTTTCCGATACCTTTTCGCTGTAGTTCTCGTTTGACACCCATCCAAATAATTTTCATCTTATTTTTTTCTAATCGATAGCATAAAAATCCTACAACTGTTCCATTTTCCTTTATAACCAAAAGATTTTCTTTTAAAAAATCTTTTTCCATTTTTTTAATCGCTTCTTTCGTAAACCATTCTTTTAGGTTTCTTGCAATATTTATAGATTCTTTTTTATCTTGTTCGGTTGTTTTTTCTAATTTCATAGTTTTATGATATTCCTCCACTCTAGGATTATTCATAACCCTAATCTTTTCAAAATATTTTCTTTATCAAATATTTCTAAATCGTCGTAGGATTGTCCTGTTCCTAGGAAATAAATTGGTTTTTTTGTGATGTAAGAAACTGAGAGTGCGGTTCCTCCTCGTTCATCAATATCTGCCTTGCTTAGGATTATCCCATCGATGGAAATTGAATCGTTGAAAGCTCTTGCCTGTTCCGTTGCATCATTTCCAGTTATGGATTCTCCAAGGAATATTTTTTTATCCGGATTGCAAACTCTAATTATTTTTTCCATTTCTTTCATTAGTGAATCTTTAGTATTCATTCTTCCGGCAGTGTCGATAAGAACAACATCTATTCCGTGTTTTTTTGCGTAGGCAATTGCTTCAAATCCCACCGAGGCTGGATCGGAGTTATAGTCTTTCTTTATTATGGGAATTTCCAATTTATTAGCATGAATTTCTAATTGTTCTATCGCTGCCGCTCGAAAGGTATCCGCAGCAGCTAGGCAGATAGAAAGTTTTTCTTTTTTTAATAGATGGGCAACTTTTGCAATTGAGGTAGTTTTTCCAGAACCATTAATTCCAACAAAAATAATTACAAAAGGTTTTTTTTCTTTCAGAGATTCTTTTATTTCTTCAATTAAATTCGGAGGATTAATTAAAATCTCTTCAATTGCCTCTCTTAACTTTTCTTCTAAACTAATTTCTGAAAGGTTTTTTCCGACGAGGGATTTAGATAGATTTTCTTTTATAAATTGGACTGCTTCATAAGAAACATTATTTTGTAACATCTCTAATTCTAATTCTTGGAAAAGTTCTTCGAACTTTTCTTCAGTAATTTTTTTCTTGAATTTATCTAAGAATGATTTTTTTTCTTGAGTTTCTTCTTCAATCTCTTCTTCTTTATGCGAAAATAATTTTTTAAAAAATCCTTCTTTTTTAGGCTCAATTTCTTCTGATTTTTTAATCGGTTCTTTGATAATTTTTTCATTTAAAGTTTTTTCTTTCTTTTCTTTTTGAGTTTTCTTTGAAGGGATTTTTTTCTTTTTTTCTTTCTTCGAGGATTTTTTTATTTCCTTTTTTTCAATTTTTGGAGTTTTCTTTGTTTCTTTCTTCGAAGATTTTTCCTTTGTTTTAGGAATTTTCTTTTCTTCTTCAACTTCTTTTTCAGAAAATTCTTCAACTACCTTATCCTTCCATTTTTTGAGTTTTTCTCTAAGTGATTTGAACATGGTTTAATAATGAAACCTCCTTTCATAATCTTTATGGTTAAACCATTCTAGAATTGCAGAGATTAATTCTACTTTATTTTCACTTGTGACTGTGTAAATCAATCTCCATCCGTCGGGTAGATCATATTTCCAGAGATTTGTGATATTGTATTTAGATACATATTCTTCTGGAAATAATTTTTTTGGAATTCGGATGCCCCAAAAGGCATTCTGTTTTAAATCTTCAATTGCTCTTTTTATTGATTTTTTGATTTGATTAGTTTCAGATAATTTATCAAAATTTTTTTCTAACTCTTCAGAAATAAACACAACTTGGGAGGGTTTTATCATTAGTATCTTTTCCTGTTTTTTAATTTTTTTACTAATTCAGGATTCCAAATATAAACTAAAACTAGGTCTTTTCCCCATCCAATTTTATTTATACTTTGAAGATAGTCTATAACTACGAGATAGGTTTGCCACATTACCTTTTTAGGGAGTTTTTTCCAAAGTTCCCTTATTGTATATTCCCCCGAATTTTCCTTGATGAATTCTTCTACCATAAGAACAGTTTCTAGTGTAGGACTTCTAGCAAAAGGATTTTTTCCTAATTGTTTCATATTTTTATGTATATCAATTGATATATAAATCTTTTGATTTCAAAAATTTATATAAATTTTTGCTTGGTGTTTATTTCAATAAAACATAAATGCTTTTAAGTCTTGGATGTTAGATATGAATATGATAACTTAT
>CAZHYK010000020.1:0-4082 GCA_964536715.1 Candidatus Woesearchaeota archaeon
TCCAAAACAAAAAGATTATAAAGCCTAAATTATTTACTTGATTGAGGTGATGAAAATCGGAAAGATAATTTCTTTTGTATCTGTAAAAGGAGGTGTTGGAAAGACGACAATATCCCTAGAAACAGCCGTATGTCTTGCTAATGAATTTAATAAACGAGTTTTACTAATTGATGGAAATATCTCTGCTCCGAATGTAGGACTTTATTTAGATTTGACTCATAAAACTGGATTACAAGATGTTCTTGAAGGAATGAGTTTTCAAAATGCAGTCTATGAAAGTTATGGAGTAGATGTAATTCCTGCCGCACTAAACAACTATGACAAACAAGATATCTTAAAATTAAAAAGAATCATTGAAAAAATAAAAAATAGATATGATTTTATCATATTAGATTCTTCTCCCCACTATTCCGAAATGGTTCCTATCGTCGCTGCTTCTGAAATAATTTTTGTAGTAACTACTCCTGACAAAGTTACTCTTGATACGAGTTTAAAAGCAGCAAAACTTGCAAAAAAGAACGGAACTCCGATTGAAGGAATAATAATCAATAGAATAAAAGATCCACTATTTGAAATGAGTTGCGAAGAAATAGAATGGACATCCGGACTTCCAGTTCTCGGAAAAATTAAAGAAGAAAAAAAGATGATTCAATGTTTATTCTATAAAAAACCCTTAATGATACAAAATCCAAAAAGCAAATCTGCGGAAGAAATTAGAAAACTCTGCCAGGCTTTCGTCGGAGAAACTGAAAAAAGAAATTGGTTTGTAGAAAAATTCCTAAAAAATTCTGAGAATAATATGAGGAGAGAACAAGTCAATAGGGAAATTTTAAGAAAAAAAATGAACTACTAAAGATTTATTAATTCTTTTAAATAAGTTTAGTTATGGAAAAAGAAAAAAGATTAATCAAGTGGAAAAATTTATTTATACTAATAACTTTAATCTTCTTAATAGTTCTCATTTCATTTACAATTTTCATCGTTACTCCTGAAAAAATTGTTGAGAAAATTGGACTAAAAAATTCTTATTTTGTTCTTTGGTTTTTTGCATTCTTGGGAGGAACCTCAATTTTGTTTCCATTTCCTTATTACTTATTTACATTCTCTTTTGGAGCTGCAGGATTAAACCCGCTTCTATTGGGAATTAGTGCCGGATTAGGAACCTTAATAGGAGATGCAACTACCTATTTCTTAGCATATTTTGGAAGAAAAACTCTTTCTAAAAAAAATCCTAAATTTCTTGAAAAAATGTTAGACATTGCAACAAAAAATAAATTTCAATTTATGATTTTTGCATTTCTCTATGCCTCTTTTATTCCCCTATCTGACGACTTGATTATGATTCCTGCAGGAATAATAAAATATCCTTACAAAAGACTTGCAATCTCAATGGGTCTTGGAAAAATCTTCCTAAATACAATGATTGCTTTCGCAGGATTTTACGGTTGGAATATTTTAAACTAATCCTCTAAAATAGCTTTAATTCTTCTGATTCCCGCTGCAGAACTTTCCTCTTTCAAAATTTTAAATTTCCCTAATTCAGAAGTATTCTTAACATGAGGACCTGTACAAAGCTCTTTAGAAAAATTTCCTATAGAATAAACCCTAACTTTTTCTCCATATTTAGAATCAAAAATTCCCTGAGCCCGGGAATTTTTTGCCTCATTTAAAGACATTTCTTTACAATTAATTTCAATCCCTTCTTTAATTTTTTCATTAACTAAATCTTCAATTTTTTTAACCTCTTCAGAAGTTAACTTTCTATCAAAATTAAAGTCAAATCTTAACCTTTCAGGAGTGATATTGCTCCCCTTCTGATGAATTTCTTCATCTCCTAAAACAACTCTAATCGCCTCATTTAGCAAATGTGTTGCGGTATGTAACCTTGTTGTTGCTTCAGAATCGTCCGCTAAACCCGACTTAAAAACTCCTGCAGAAGCGGTCTTAGACAGCTCCTGATGTTTCCTATTCTCCTCTTCAAACCCTTCTAAATCAATTTTAATTCCCTTTTCTCTAGAAAGCTCTTCTGTAATTTCAATAGGAAAGCCGTAACTTTGATAAAGTAAAAAGGCATCTTTCCCAGATAAAACTTCCAAGTTCTCAGTTATCTTTTCAAATAAATTTATTCCCTTTTCTAGAGTTTCTAAAAACCTATTCTCTTCCCTTACTAATTCATCCAAAATTTTTTGCTTATTATCAGAAAGAATTTCATAATCATTATAAATTTTGAAAACAACTTTCGCAATTTCAGAAATAAAATTTTTAATTCCTAACTGCCTTCCAAATCTTATTGCTCTTCTAATTAATCTTCTCAAAACATACCCTCTTTCAGAATTTGATGGAGAAACTCCATCAGCAATTATAAAAACTGATGCCTTAATGTGATCTGCAATAATTCTCATTTCTTTTTTATAATTTAGATAATCTTCTCTCGACAAATTTTCAATCGTTTCTATAATTGGTTTCCAAATTTCAGTTAGATAGTTATCACTGAAACCATTTAAAACCGCGAGAGTTCTTTCAACTCCCCCTCCGAAATCTACATTCTTTTGTTTTGCTTCGTTGTAATCTCCATTAGAAGATTTAACAAACTCCATCAAAACATTATTTCCAATTTCAACCCAGTTTTTATTTGAAGAATCAAACTCTTCAGGAACCTCTAAATCACTATTCCAAAAAAATTGCTCAGTACAAGGACCACAAGGAGTATTATTAGAGGGTAACTCCCAAAAATTATCTCTCTTCTCTAAAAAAGAGATTCTCTCTTTTTTTATTCCTAAAGATTCCCAAACCTCCGAAGAAGTTTCATCTTTAGGAAGATTCTTCTCTCCCTTAAAAACGCTTACCGCATATTTTTCTAATGAAATTCCTAAAATTTTATTATGAAATTCAAAAGTCATCTCTATTGCTTCTTTCTTAAAATAATCTCCCAAACTCCAATTCCCTAACATCTCAAAAAAAGTATGATGAGTTTCATCTCCTACCTCTTCAATATCTCCGGTTCTGATACATCTTTGAACATTACAAAGTCTCTTCCCCTCGGGATGTTTCTCTCCTAAAAGAAATGGAACTAAAGGATGCATTCCTGCAGTTGTAAATAAAACTGAAGGATCATTTTCCGGAATGAGTGAAGAATTTCTTATCTCGACGTGATCCTTACTCTTGAAAAAATCTAGATATTTCTTAATAAGTTCTTTTCTTGTAATTTTCATATTTAAAAGAATTAAATTGTATTTTTAAGAGTTTGGGATGTTATTTCTTTTTCCTTGCAGGATTTTTCCAATAGAAAAAATAAACCGCAGCTACAACCAAAATAACAACTAATACAGACCATAAAACCGGAGCCCAACTCCAACTTGAATTTAAAGAATCTTCACTTTCTACGACATCTTCTGGAGACTCTTCAACAACCTCTAACTCGTATTCTTCATCTATAGCTTTCAAATAAACATAAGCAGAATAATTAACAATTCCTGCTTTAGAAAATCCAATTTCTAAATCATAATATCCGTCCTCGTCAAAATCTATCTTTTGAGTCTCATTAATTTTTATTTCATATTCCTTAGGTTCAGATCTTACAGTAACTCTAATAGAGTCTGTTAAAACCTCATCTAGAGTTAATAAGTGACTTTCATTCAATATGTTAAATTTAAAACTATCATCTTTCCTCAACACTCTTGTATATCCATTAGTTACCGAAGAATCCGAGACGGAGATATTCAATGGCCCAGAATAACTACTCTTAGAAGAAGTCTTAGGAGGATCAGGCAATTTAATCGTGAAAGTTACACTTGTGTTATTTACATTTCCGACAGAGTCGTTTGCCCAAACGATAAGGGTGTTAAGACCTTCATTAAGTGTAATATTATCTGCAGAGTTATAAGTATCATTATTTTCTCCATCATCTAGACTATACCAAATTTCACCAGAATTATCATCTACAGAAATATTCAACAAAATTTCAGAAGTGTTATATGTTTTATTTTCAGGAGAAATTATTGTTATTTCTGGAGGAATTGTATCAACTGTGAAAGTTACACTTGTGTTATTTACATTTCCGACAGAGTCGTTTGCCCAAACGA
>CAZHYK010000020.1:4182-7157 GCA_964536715.1 Candidatus Woesearchaeota archaeon
GTGAAAGTTACACTTGTGTTATTTACATTTCCGACAGAGTCGTTTGCCCAAACGATAAGGGTGTTAAGACCTTCATTAAGTGTAATATTATCTGCAGAGTTATAAGTATCATTATTTTCTCCATCATCTAGACTATACCAAATTTCACCAGAATTATCATCTACAGAAATATTCAACAAAATTTCAGAAGTGTTATATGTTTTATTTTCAGGAGAAATTATTGTTATTTCTGGAGGAATTGTATCAACTGTGAAAGTTACACTTGTGTTATTTACATTTCCGACAGAGTCGTTTGCCCAAATTGTTAAATTTAATTCGTTTTCATTGATTTTAAAATTGAATGAGGCTTCATTTTCTGAAGTTACACCATCTAAGGTTAGATTAGTTTCATTATATTCATACCAAACCTTATCTAAGTTTGTATCATTTACTGTGAAATTTATTGTATGATTTTTAGACAAATCAGTTATAGTAGGATTTGAGATTATATTGAAAATAGGAAAAGTTGTATCAACTGTAAAGTTTCCATAGAATTTTGTAGAATTAAGGTTTTCTCCCTCTTCAGAATCATTATAAGTTACATCAATTGTCCAATTATAAATTCCATCCTCTAGGCTATTTATAGTCCAACTATATATATTACTTTTATTAGAATCAAATCTTGTCTTTTCAAGAAAAGGACCTCCCTCAGAAGAATTAGAAATCTCAAGCGTTACATTTGTAATATTGTAATCTCCAGAAATATTCACACTGAAATTAATTCCTGATTGATTGATGAAAGAGCCATTTTCAGGAAAGACAGTTTCTATCGACGGACCTTCGCCCCCCCTCTCCTCGCTACTAACACTATTCAAAAAAACAGATCCGAAAACAGAGAGGACAACTAAAAAAGTCAAGACACTACCTAATCGAATCATTGCAGATTTAGAAAATTTCCTTTCCCCTTTCATAATCGGTTTATTTTATTATCTTATTTAAGTCTTTCGTTATTTTAAAATTTCAAAATATTACAGATCCTTTTCAATACCTTTCAAATCAAAACAAAAAACTCTCTTGCCCTCAAACTTAGAAATTTTTTTAAAAAAAGATTTTTCAAAAATAACAAATGTTTCTTTTCTATTTATAAATATACTCGCAAGTATATACTCATAAGATAACTATCTGTATCTCCAACATTTTAATAAAAACCAACAGATTTAAAATCTCTCTAAAACTAAAATTTTAATGGTAACCCTGGTCTACTCTCTCGTTGCGGTAACGATAATTAGTTTAGTCTCACTAATTGGAATTTTATTTTTAAATATCAAACCTAAGAAATTAAAAAAAATTCTCATCTATCTAATTAGCTTCTCCGCTGGAGCTCTTTTTGCAGATGCTTTCTTACATCTAATTCCTGAAGCATCGGAACATTTTTCATCAGAAATTTTTTATATTTTTGTACTCCTCGGAATTCTCATATTTCTCTTCCTTGAAAAAGTAATTCTCTGGAATCACTGTCATATGCCTATCACGAAAGATCATGTTCACAGCTTTGCTTATATGAATCTCATCGGAGATTTATTCCATAACTTTTTAGATGGACTAATTGTTGTTGCAAGTTTTATGATTTCAAACACTCTCGGAATTGCAACAAGTCTTGCAGTCCTATTCCACGAAATCCCTCAAGAAATTGGAGACTTTGGAATTTTAGTTCACGGAGGATTTAAACCTAAAAAAGCAATCTTAGTAAATCTTCTAGTCGCCCTAAGCTCTATCCTTGGAGTCTTCCTAGGATTTTTCTTATTCTCCTTTATAATGAAATTAAAAAATATAATTCTCCTTATTGCTGCAGGAGGATTCATCTACATTGCAGGTAGCGATCTTATCCCAGAATTACATAAACAAAATAAAATAAAAAATTCCTTCGCCCAAATCTTATTCTTCATCCTCGGAATTTTAATAATCGCATCCTTACTTCTTTTAGAATAGAAAACTATTAAAAAGATAATCCCTTATAGAAATTATGGAAAAAGATTGTATTTTTTGTAAAATGGCTTCGGGAGAAATCCCCGTTGAAAAAATAAAAGAAACAGATAATTTCTTTGTAATAAGAGATAAATATCCCCTATCTGAAGGACACTCTCTAATCATCACAAAAAAACATTATGATAATCTCCTTCATACTCCAAGTCTCTTAGGAAATGAACTCTTAACTCTTGCAAAAGAAATATATTTGAATCTTGCAAAAGAAATAAAATCCGAAGGATTTAACCTAGTCCAAAATAATTTCAAAATTGCAGGACAAGCAATAAACCACACTCACTTTCATATAATTCCTAGAAAAGAAAATGACGGAATTAAAGCATTTAGTAAATAATAAAAATCTCTAAACTTAAAATTTATTTCTTACTAACTTTTTCTTCCTTTAAAACAAACTTAGCAATCAAGAAAATTACCCAAGCAATAATAAAGAAATAAATTACTGCTGCTAAGAATGGTCCCCAACCAATTCCTTTCCAAACCCAGAAATCTATTGTTGCAGTTTGCCAGGCTCCTCCAGGTATAAATGGAGTAATTAGAGGCATAACAATATTATCGACTAATGACTTAACTAGGGCATTTGCCGCAAGACCAATAATCATTGCGATAGCCAAGCCTATAACCTTGTATTCCCTAAGGAACTCTCTAAACTCTTCCAAAAAACTAGTCTTCTTACCATCTTTTTTTTCTACCATATTTATCCTATAAAATTAGGCTATTTAAATCTTATTATGGCTCTGGCGAGTGCTGACCTCGCCACCTCGGCCTTACTGGCAAAACATTGGATTTTGTTTTGACAGGACAGAAAATTTCCTATTTTCTGTATGAAATCTGCGTTCTGAAAAAAAAATTTGAAAACATAATTTATCTTTAAAATTCTATGGCTCTGGCGAGTGCTGACCTCGCCACCTCGGCCTTATGAGAGCCGCGCTCTACCGCTGAGCTACAGAGCCATA
>CAZHYK010000020.1:7257-8907 GCA_964536715.1 Candidatus Woesearchaeota archaeon
TATATTATCTTCCTTCTTATAAAAAATATTATAGAATATAAAAGACTTTCAAGAATTGCAGATATGCATAAAACTCTCAAAACTATGAATGAGACTCTATTAAGAATAGAGGACAAACTTACAGCACCAGCTAACTCAAAAAATAAAAATAAAAATAAAAAATCCTAATCTTGTCTCTGACTATGCATCATTCTCAAATATTCTCTTTCTGATTCAGAAAGTTCTTCTAGTTCCCAGCTTGGTTCCATTGAGTTCATTTTTCCCTCCTTTAGTTTCCAAGAGTTCACAAATTCCAGAGAGCTGTTAAGTCGTCATAAAAATAATTCAAATCTAAAAGCTCCCGAAAGAATTAGTAAAAAGCTCTTAGATAAGACAGAGGTTTGACTAACTTAATCATACTAAAGCAAGTAAAGTTGTTCCTCTGCATAGAACTATTAGAATTTTAAACTTTATAAATTTATTGACACTCCAGAACAATAGTTAAATTTGAAACCGAAAGTGTCTTTCCATCCTTGTTCGTAAATTGTTCAGAATCTATATCAATAGAAGACATTTTCAGATTCTTTTCTTTTAAAAATTTCTTCCTAACAATTTCTGCAACATCTACTGCCTTTGAAATAAATTTTCCTCTAGATTTTATACTAACCTTCTTCAAATTCTCGGAATTGAATTGCATAATTACTGCAGTAACATACCTCATTAAAGGTTTGTTTCCCACAAAAATAATTCCTTTTTCAAAATTTTTCTCTTGACTAGCCATATTACTCTATAATATTCTTATTGTTCCTTTTTAATCTCGTAAGATATCCTGCTACAATATTTCTTACCTTTTTACTAGACATTTCATCCCCCAACATTTTCTTATTAGTTCCAAAGTCTTCGCTGACTATTTCAGGTTCTTTCTCAAAAATTCCTAAAGCAACTCTCTTGATTGCCTTTGTCTTAATTCTTCCCATATAGAAACTTCCACTTCTGGCTTTTTAAGGTTTATTGTTCTCCAATTTTAGAAAATTCTTCAATTAAGCTAAAAAGTTGTACCTTTTCCCCTATCTTCTTAGTTATCTCTCCCTTCAAAAAGATTCTTACTTTTCTATTAGAATCATTAAATTTCTTCAAATCCTTCATAAGCTCTTCTTCCGTTACTCTTTTTTTATTATAAACTAAGCATAAAATCTCTGGAAAAGTCTTAGAAATTGCAACTAACTTTGTTGCATCATTATTTAAGATCTCAATATTTAGATAATTTTCACCTTCTAAAATCTTCTTTGCCTCTTCTAAAAACAAATCCTTTTTTGAGATTTTTGCCTTCTTCTTGGAAATTGACTTCTTCGAAACTGAAACTTCAATATTATTAAATTTAGAATCTAAAATTTCTTTTCTCTCAGACTCTTCTGTAAAATCTTTTTCAGAGGTTTCCAAGATATCATCTGAAGAATCTTCCTCTTCACTAGCCTCGATTAATTTAACTTCTTCAATAGGATTTTTTTCAGATTGAACCTTAATTTCTTCCAATCTTTGTTGAACAATCTCTTCAATCATTTCTCTAGAAATATTTTCCTTTTGGATATCCTCCCAAATTTTTTGACCTATTACTCTTTCCTGTCCAATTGCAGAATTTGAACCATTTAATCCTCCGATAGATTCTAATGC
>CAZHYK010000021.1:0-7584 GCA_964536715.1 Candidatus Woesearchaeota archaeon
GGAGTTACAGGATATCCGACCTGGAAAATAGACGGACAGAGTTATCCCGGAGTTCAACCACTAGAGAGATTAGCTCAGTTAACAGGATATACTGAAAAAGATTAGTTCTCAAATCAAATCTGAAAGGTATAAAAAGAAACAAAATTTAATATCTCTATGATAAAAGATTATTTTGTTTTATCGATAAGAAATTTAAAACATCGAGGTGTAAGAAGTTGGTTAACTCTTCTAGGAATTGTAATCGGAGTTCTAGTTGTAGTCTCATTAATCTTATTAGGAAATGGATTAAAATTAGCTATAACAAATCAATTTGGTATAGCTTCATCTGAAATAATTAGTGTTCAAGCAGGAGGAATCTCTCGAGGTCCTCCTGGAAGCGGTTCGGTGAATTCTCTAACAAAAAAAGACCTTGAAGAAATTCAAAGAATTTCTTCTGTAAAAAAGGCTATAGGAAGGAATATTGGATATATTCAAATAGAATTTCAAAAGGTCAAAGATATAGGTTATCTAACAAATATCCAACTAGATGAAAGAAGGTTTCTCTATCAACTTCTTAATTTAGAAATGGAAGAGGGAAGATTTTTTGAAAATGGAGATGTGAAAAAAGTTGTATTAGGTAATAATTTTTTCACAGGAAAGTCTTCCTTAAAAGGAAAGGAAATTAGCTCCGGAGATAGAATTAATATAAATGGAGAAAGATTTGAGGTAATAGGAATTACAAAAAAGCAAGGGAGTTTTATAACTGATAATGTAATCTATATGACTTCTGAAGATATGAAGAACCTCTTAGATTATGGAGATAATTTTGATATTATTGCAGTTCAACCAGAATCTAAAGATAAATTAGATCAAACTATAAAAGAGATAGAAAAAAATCTAAGAAAATTTAGAAATGTAAAAGAAGGAGAAGAAGATTTTCAAGTTTCAACACCTGAAGCAACTCTTGAAATGATAGAGGATATTATTACAGGTGTCCAGGTTTTTATTATAATTATAGCAAGCATTTCCATTATTGTAGGAATTGTAGGAATAGTTAACACAATGACTACTTCAGTATTAGATAGAAAAAAAGATATAGGGATTATGAAAGCAATCGGAGCAAAAAACAGCCAGATATTCTTACAGTTCTTTATAGAGTCTGGAATGTTAGGACTAATCGGAGGCGTAATTGGAATAATCTCTGGAATTCTATTAGGGTGGATTGGTATTAGTTTTCTAGGGAAAATAATTTCCACAGATCTTTCTCTGGAGATTGATTGGATACTATTAATCGGAGTCTTTATAGGGAGTTTCATCATCGGAGGAATTGCAGGTATTTCTCCCGCAATGAAAGCAGCAAATCAAGATCCTGTGGAGGCACTAAGATGATAAATAAAGAGGGAATAAAGTATGTCTTAAGAAATTTAAGAAATAGAAAGATGAGAACTTTTCTTACAGCTCTCTCTATTTTTATAGGAATAGTAACTATATTTATCTTCATTAGTTTTGGATTAGGACTTTACAATTACATAGATGATTTAAGCAAGGGAACTGCAATGGATAAAATAATAATTCAATCAAAAGGAATCCCTATTCCAGGAATAGGGGATTTTCATTTAACAGATAGAGAATTATCTTTAATAGAGAAAGTTCCAGGAGTATACGAAACTAGCGGGATTTATCTTCAACCTATAGAAATTAAAAAAGGATCAGAAAGGGTTTATACATCCCTCATTGCCTATGATCCTGAGAAACCATTAATATTGGAGATCTCTAATATTAAGTTAGAAAGTGGAAGAATATTGAAAAAACAAGATGATAAAAAAATAATTTTAGGATATAATTTTCTTTTAGATAAAAAAATATTTTCTAAGAAATCTAATTTAAACCAAAAAATAAATATCGGAGGAGAAGAATTAACTATAGTTGGATTTTTTGAAGATGTAGGAAGTTCAGATAACGCACAAACATACATAAATATAAATTCATTCAAAAAATTATTCCCAGACAAGAAGGGATATGATATGGTTGTTGCAAGGGTAGATTCTACAAAAATAGATTTTATCGTAGAAAGAGTTGAAGAGGTCATAAGAAAAGGAAGAGGTCAGAGGAAAGGAGATGAAGATTTCTTTGTTCAGAGTTTCAATGATATGATTCAGTCCTATATGGGAGCCTTAGATATTGTTATAGGATTTATTATATTAATTGCTTTAGTTTCAGTCTTAGTCTCTGCGATAAATACTTCTAATACGATGATAACTTCAGTTTTGGAAAGATATAAAGAAATTGGAATTATGAAATCAATTGGAGCAAAAAACTCAGAGATTTTAGGAATATTCTTATTTGAATCCGCTTTAATTGGATTAGTCGCAGGATTTGTAGGTGTTTTAATAGGGACTTTAATCTGTTTAATCCTAGAAAAAATCCTAATAAATCTAGGGTGGAGTTTTCTAAAACCTCTACTTTCAAACTGGACATATTTAGGGTGTATTTTATTCGCTATCATTACAGGAGCAATTTCAGGAGTTTCTCCTGCAATAAGAGCTTCAAAGATTAATACTGTAGATGCATTGAGATATGAGTGATCAAGATCTTAGATCCTGATTGTGAGGGGTTGGAGCTATAGGATTAATAAGATTATAATATCTTACAAATTTTGATTTTCTCAATTTATCATAATAAACTAAATCGAAAATATAATAAATCGAACAAAATATTCCTATTAAAAATATAGGAACTATTAGATATTTATAGAATATAAATAAGTTATATTTCTCACTTAAGATCATAGATGGAATTACAATTCCTTGTAGAACAGTCAATAACTTTCCGCTATACCTCACCGAGGGAAAAATGTCTCTTTTTCTCAAGAAAATAATATATCCTAAAAGAAATCCTCCACAAATTAATTCTCTAGAAAATATCATTGCAAAATGAAACAGATTATAGTAGTTATTATTTCTATATCCGGCTATAAGAATAATTCCAAAGGTTATCCAAAGAAGTCTATCTGCGGCAATATCAAACCTTGCACCAAATATTGTCTCTTGTTTCAATCTTCTTGCTAAAAATCCATCTAAAAAATCTGTAATAGCTCCTACGATAAAAAGACTTAATAGAAAAAATATATCAAATCCTAGTATATAGAACACTGTTAAAGAAACCGAAATAACTGCCCTAATAAACGTAAGAGTATTTGGTACATTAAATAGTTTTTCTTCAACACTCTCTTTTATAGATCTCACCATAATAGAGTCAAGATTTTACAATTTAAAAACTTAGTGGAGTTCAATCTTTCATTTACTTTTCTTTTTATTCTTTGAATAAAGTCTCCAACCAATAATTAAAATCACAATTAAGAAAATAATAAAAATCTTGCTAAATCCTGCAGTTTTACTAGGTTTAGTATGTAAGAAATATTCAGATTCAAACGAAACCTCTTTTTCAATCACTCTTCGTTCTCCAATTTCATCAGTGTATTCTATCTCTACATTAAACTTTCCATCGGAAGGAATTGCATTAAAATCCGTAGAGGTATAATCTACAGAATCTAAACCTCCTACAATATTTCTATTAGCTCCCCGGATCTCAATATTTTTTTGATTAGGAATCGTAACTATAACTGCTTCAACATTATTTTTAGCAGTATTTAAAATATCTAAAACGAGTTTACCATTTGAATAATCATAGGATCTAACGAAGATATCAAAATTTGCCTTCACTTCTTTAATTCTTAAATCAAACGTTTTTGATACTTTAAAAGAATCTCTTCCTTTCGTGGAATAAAGAAGTTCTATTTTAGAATTTCCATCTATAGCACTGGAATCAATCCTAACCTTATAAGGAACCGTCCAATCATTTGACTTATAATCTTTGGCAAAGGCTCCTGCTTTTTGAGTTTGAACAGGGTTAAAATCAGGATCAAATTTTAGAGGATAGTTTTCTAAAAGCTCTAGGGAAATATCTCCACAATCTGCTTCACCCACTCCCGAAACCTTAAATAAAAGTTTAACATAATCTCCCGGAACTGCAGGATCGGGATCTTGATTCAATAACGAAATATCTAAATTACAGTCCGCTAGTACAGATCCCAAGATGAGGATTATCCCTAATAAGATTATCAAACTCTTTTTCATAAATTATCAAAACCAAGTTCATTTATAAATCTTTTTAAAAATAAAACGACAGATTTAAAAATACAATCGTCTGGACTTGATGATGGTTAAAAAATGTATATATTGTATGAACTCCATTGACGAAGGTTCTGTCGTCGATATGTGTAAAAATTGTATGCATAAAGTTTGGGGGCCAAAAATGTCTGCAGCAATTATTTCCAATATGGAATCAGAAAAAGAAAAAGGAAATTTAGAGCTAGGAAGGGTTGGAGAAAATCTATCCAATCTTCAAGGGGATAACACTAGTTTAACTATTTAACTCATTGAAAACCTTTTTAAAGCAACTTTATCTTAATTTTATTAGTAAGATGGCAAAAAAGAAAACGAAAAATATTAGAGAGAAAGGAAAGATAAGACTTAGTGAATACTTTAAAGAGATTAAGGAAAATCAACGAGCGACAATCATTAAAGAAAAATCTCTTCCTACAAGTGTTCCAGAAAGATTTATTGGTTCAACAGGAAAGATAGTGGGAACAAGAGGAAGTCATAAAATTATTCAAATAAATGATGGGAATAAGGAGAAAAGGTTTATAATACATCCTATCCACCTTAAACTAATAAAATGATAATAGAAAAAAAACCTATAACCCTTGCAGAAGTAGTAGATTTAGTCGGAGATGGAGAAAGAGCCGAAAAAATAAAGCTTTTTTCAAAAAATTTTATCAAACTAGATGCGAAGAAATCTAAGGAATTAAAGGAAGGATTAAAAGAATTAGATATATTAAAATTGAATGAAGAAGGAATTACAAACTTAGTTAATTTTATGCCTCAGGATGCACAAGATATCATGAAGGTATTAGAAGGTATTTCTTTAGATCAGGAAGAAATTGATAAAATTTTAGGAGTGTTGAAGAAATGAGAGAAAATATGAGAGAGAAAGAAGAATATGCAATTGTTCTGGATTTTTTACCTTACGGATATCCTCTAGAATCTTTTAGGAATCCTGTTGTTCAAGCGGTGGGTAAGAATACTCTTGCAATATTACATTTAGCACCTAGGAGGGGAATGACATTTGAAATAAAGGAAGAAGTTTACATTGGAGAAGGTAAGAGAGAAAAAATTCAATTTATTAAAGGAAAGTTACATAGAGAGAAACTTACAGAGAATGCAAAATCAAATTTGTTAGAAATTATTGAAGATTATGTTTCCAAGAACGAAGCTAAGTATGTTGAGTTTTTCAATAAAGCAGTTGCAATAAATACAAGATTACATCAATTAGAATTACTTCCAGGTTGTGGAAACAAACATAGCCAATCAATTTTGAAGGAGAGAGAAAATGGAGAGTTTACATCATTCGATAATATAAGAGAAAGAGTTGCAAATATTCCAGATCCTCAAAAAGCAATAGAAAAAAGACTATTTGAAGAAATAACTACAATGCAGAGGCAAAATTTATTTATAAGATGAAACAAGAAATTAAAAATCAGGATGAGCATGTTAGACTAGTGAGAATTCTAGCTAAAGATATTTCAGGGAATAGGAAAGTTTATTCCGGACTTACAGCAATTAAAGGAGTTTCCTGGATGTATTCCAATGCTATTTGTAATAAACTAGGAATAGATAGAACTAAAAAAATTGAAGATTTATCTCAGGAAGAAATAAGGAAAATCGAGGAATTTTTAATTAGTCAAGATGAAACCTTTTTTAACTTTATGAAGAACAGACAAAAAGATGTAGATAGCGGAAAAGACAAACATTTGGCTGGAGCGGATATAGATTTACAGAAAGAATTTGATATAAAATCTATGAGGAAGATAAAATCTTATAGGGGAGTTAGACATCAATTTGGATATCCGGTAAGGGGACAGAGAACAAAAGCAAATTTCAGAAAAAATAGATCCAAGAGGGGAGGTATTAAAAAGAAATAATGGGGGACATTAAAAAGAAAAAAAATAAATTCAAAAAACCTAGAAAATCCTTTGATAGAACTAGGATTGAAGAGGAAGATAAGATTGTTCTTAAATATGGTTTAAAGAATAAAAAAGAAATTTGGAAAGCAGAGTCCGAGGTTTCTAAATTGAGAAGAAGAGCAAAAGCACTTATCCCCAAGACGGATGAAGAAAGAAATGAATTTTTCGGAAAGTTAAACGATCTTGGATTAAATGTTAAAACTACTGCAGATGCACTAGCTCTTACAAAGGAAGACTGGTTAGAGAGAAGACTTCAAACCAAAGTATTCAAAATAGGATTATCTAAAACCCCTCTAGAATCTAGACAACTAATAGTTCATAAAAAAATTTCAGTGGATGGAAAAATTGTTAATATTCCTTCTTTTCTAGTAAATTCAAAATCTGAAAAGAAAATTAAATTAATAAATAATGAAAATTAAGATGGCAAAAGCAATAACAAATACTGGAATAGTATATATTTATGCAAGTTTCAATAATACTCTTGTACAGGTTACAGATCTAGCCGGAAATACTATTGCAAGACTTTCAGGAGGACAAGTAACTAAACATAATAGACTTAAAGCAAATCCTACTATTGGAATGTTTTTAGCAAAAAGATTAAAGGAAATGATTAAAGATTATAATATTGATTCTCTCTATGTAAGAATAAAAGGACAGACAGGATCTACAGGTCCAGGTCCTGGAGCAAATGCAATTGTTAGAACACTAACCAAGGAAGGATTTAAGGTAATAAGTATTTCAGAAATTACTGCAGTTCCTAGAGGAGGACCAAAGAAAAAAGGAGGTAGAAGGGGCAGAAGAGTTTAAATACTCTTTTAAATTTCTTAGAAAATGGAAAAAGTTCTAAAATCAAATAATAAGGAAATAATAACCACTACTATTGAAACAAGTTTAGCAAATGCAATAAGAAGAACAGTTAATGAAATTGAAACTCTTGCAATAAAAGAAGCCGATATTTTTAGAAATGACTCTTCATTTTCCGATGAAAATTTAGTTCATAGACTAGGATTAATTCCCTTAAAAAATATTAAACTAAAGAAAGGAGATGTAGTAGAACTAAAATTAAAATTGGAAAGCAAAGAAAATAATTTTGATGTTAGTTCAAGCCTATTAGGAGATTCAGTTGCAATTGGAGAAATTCCAATCGTTAGATTAGGGGAAGGACAAGGAGTAGAGCTAGTTGCTAAAGCTTCTTTAGGGAAGGGAAAGGATCATGCTAGGCATACCCCTGGTTTAATTTATTATTATCACTTAAATAAGATTTCTATAAAGGCTGAAGCTAAAAATAATCCCGAACCTGCCGAGAGATATCCTAAGGTTTTTGAATTTAATAATGAACTCAAAGTAAAAGATAGTTGGGCTTGTAATTTTGACGAAGAAGATTTGAATGTTAAAGGAGTTGAAATTTCTCCAACAAATGAACTAGTTTTTATAATAGAAAATTGGTCTGGAATGTCTTCTTCAGAAATTATTTCTGAAAGTGTAAAAATTCTTAAGAGCAATTTAGATAATTTAAAGAA
>CAZHYK010000022.1:0-6007 GCA_964536715.1 Candidatus Woesearchaeota archaeon
TGAGGAATTCCCTTCTCTTTAATATTTATCTTCGGTAAAACTCCTCTTAAAACAGTCATCGCTGCCTCCTTAGCCAAAGCACTAATATCTGCTCCAACGAATCCATGTGTCTTCTCAGCAAGTAAATCCAACTTTACATCTTTATTCAAAGGCATTCCTCTTGTATGAATTTTTAAAATCTCCAATCTACCCTCCCTATTAGGAACATTAATTTCAATTTCCCTATCAAATCTTCCCGGTCTTCTCAAGGCAGAATCAATTGAGTCTGGTCTATTCGTAGCTGCAATAACAATTACCTTCCCACGATTATTCAATCCATCCATCATAGTAAGTAACTGAGAAACAACTCTTCTTTCAACTTCCCCTGCATGAAGATTTTCCTCTCTAGAAGGAGCAATTGCATCAATCTCGTCAAAGAAAATTATAGAAGGAGCATTCTTTTCCGCATCCTCAAAAATTTTCTTAATCTTTTTCTCACTCTCTCCATAAAACTTATCAAAAATTTCTGGTCCCGAGATAGAAATAAAATTCGCCTCAGTCTCCCCCGCAACCGCCTTAGCAAGCATTGTCTTTCCAGTTCCAGGAGGGCCATAAAGTAAAACTCCCTTCGGAGGTTCAATTCCTAATTTATCAAAAAGTTCAGGGTGTTTCAAAGGAATCTCAACCATCTCCCTAATTTTTTTAACCTCCTCAGTCAGCCCTCCAATATCTTCATAAGTAATTTGAGGGATAACCATATCATCTGAAATTTCCATTGCCTTTGGATTCAAAACAACTTCCGTATTTTCAGTAATAATACATGCCTGATTTGGAGTTGTAGAAGCAATCGCAAATCTCATCGGACCTATTCCAGGACTTCCCATTCCAAACTGACTAAAAATATCTCCAAACAATTCTCCAAAACCCTCCATATCCTCTGAAAAAATATCTTGCCTCTTCCTCCTTCCCCCTCCAATAACTAAAACATCTCCCTTCACAACCGGTCTCCCTAAAAGCTGTTGCTTAATCGCATTCGGATTTCCCTGAACCATAATCCCTTGCTGAGCCGGCGCAACAATAATTTTCTTTGCCTCTTTCAAATCTGCAAAATCAATCTCAACAAACTCTCCAATTCCCGTCCTAGCATTCTTCCTAGAAATACCATCAATCCTAATAATCTCATTCCCCTCATCCGCCGGGTATGCTTTATCAACAATTACAAAAGACTCCTTTCCCCCTTTGATAGAAATAATATCGCCTCGCTGAACTTTTAATTTTTTCATCAAGGAAGAATCAATTCTCGCAATACCCTTATAAGCATCATCCTGAAGAGATTCAACAACTCTCAACTTTACTGCAGTTTCACTTTTTGCCATCTTGTTTTTTATTTTTTAATTCCTTAACTTTTTCCTTTGATTCTTCCTTTTTATTTTCTTCCTTTTCTTTAGTTTTTAACTCTTTACCACTACTCTTAGAAACACTTTCTAACGCCTCATCAAAATCTTTTTTAGAAACTTCAAATTTAGAACTATCTTCATTTTTATACTGTCTCTTAATTGCATTAATTCCTGCATTTCTACAAACTGCCTCAATCTCTGCTCCCGTCCAATCTTCAGTCATGTCTAAATAATTTTGAATCTTAATATCATCTACCAAAGGCATATTTTTCATATGGACTTCAAAAATTTTCTCTCTCGTTTTTCTATCTGGAATGGGAAGTTCAACAATTGCATCAATTCTTCCAGGCCTTAACAAAGCCGGATCAATTAAATCTTTTCTATTCGTTGCTGCAATAACGATAACATTTTCTAAATCTTCAACTCCGTCCAACTCAGTCAATAATTGATTCACGACTTTTTCACTCGCATCATTTCCAAATCCTCCTCTAGATTTTGAAATAGAATCAAACTCGTCAAAGAAAATTATCGCAGGAGAAACCTGCTTCGCCTTCTTAAATAAATCTCTAACATGTTTCTCACTCTCTCCAACCCATTTAGAAATTAACTCCGGACCCTTTATAGAGATGAAGTTCGCTTTAGATTCTGTTGCAACTGCCTTGGCTAAAAGTGTTTTTCCAGTTCCAGGAAGTCCGGTTAATAAAATTCCCTTAGAAGGTTTTATCCCTGCCTTATGATATAAATCCGGCCTCAATAACGGAAGTTCAACCATCTCTTTCAATTTTTCTTTAACCTCCTCCAAACCTCCTATGTCTTCCCATTTAACATTTGGTTTATTAATCAAGACCTCTCTCATCGCCGACGGCTCTACCATCTTCATAGCATAAACAAAATCTTCTCTCTTAACAACTAAATTACTTAATAAAGATTCCTGTCTTTGTATAATCTCTTTCTCGTCCTTAGTTTTCATCTTATTATCTTCCTTAGAAAGTTCTTCAGTATCTATTCCCTTATTCTCAATCTCTTCAGAAAGTTTTATGATTTCATCATAAAAAGGTTTAATAGAATGTAGTGCAGCTTCCTTACATAATACCTCTAAATCCGCTCCCGTAAATCCCATCGTTTTATTAGAAATTTCAGTAAGCAACTCGTCTCTATTTTCAATAGGCATATTTCTTGCGTGAATTTCTAAAATTTCTTTCCTTCCTTTTTCCGTCGGAGGATTTATCTTTAACTCTCTATCAAATCTTCCCGGTCTTCTCAATGCCTCGTCTAAATCATCCGGACGATTTGTTGCAGCCATAACAACCAACTGTCCTCTAGATTTCAATCCATCCATAAGAGTTAAAAGTTGAGTAACCACCCTCTTCTCCGCCTGATCGTGAGTCTCGCCCCTCTTCGGAGCAATCGCATCAATCTCATCAATGAAAACTATTGCCGGAGCATTTTTCTGAGCCTCTTCAAATTTAGCCCTTAAATTTTCTTCACTTCCTCCATGATACTTTGACATAATTTCAGGTCCTGCAATAGAAATAAATTTCGCATCAGTTTCTGTAGCAACTGCCTTAGCTAAAAGTGTCTTTCCAGTTCCTGGAGGTCCTGTAAGTAAAACCCCCTTCGGAGCAGAAATTCCTAATTTCTCAAAAATCTTAGGATGCTTCATTGGAAATTCAACCATCTCCCTAATCTTAGAAATTTCTTCATCTAAACCTCCAATATCTTCATAATGAATATTAACTCCACTTCCAGAACCAATAGAATCTGAAATATTAATTTTAGTTTCTCCTGTAACTAAACCATACTCTAAAATTTTCGGAAGAATTTTAGAAATAACGCAAACTAACTTTCCTCCGTTGGATAAAGAAATTGAAGTTCTATTTCCTATTGAAACTGGAAAACCTCCAAAAGCTTCTCTAAAAATTCCCTCATTTCTTTTATCCTTCAAACTAGGTATAATACTCTCTTTAATCTCTTCCGAAGATAACTCTCCACTTTCCAAAACTGAAATTTCAATAGATCTCAAATTTTCCACTTTTCCTTTTAATTTTTCTAAAGAAATTTTATCTCCTAGCGATACCCCTATTGTAGTTCTAGTCTCTCCATCAATGGCAATTTTTCCGTCAAGATTTTCTCCCCCCCTAATAACCCTAACAATTATTTTTTTAGAATTTCCAATTCTAACTAACTCCCCAGAACTAAATTCTAATTCTTCCAAATCCTTAGAAGAAATAGAAACTAAATTTTTTCCTCTTAGTTCTTGCTTAGATTCCGTTACTTCAAAAAGTTTAGATTTCATTTTTTAAAAGAAACCTCCAAAATTCCATTATTAAATTTAGTTTCAAAACCTTTAGTATTTACAATTCCTAGGGAAAATTCAAAAATTAATTCTTCCCCTTCAAAAACTCCTAAGATAGAATTTTCCGTATATTTTTTCTTTCCCCTCTCATCAGTATAGAATTCATCCTCTATTTTTGTAGAAATTTTTTTTCTGTTAGATAAATCAAATAAGAAATAAATTCTCCTTGAATCTATAATTTTATCTAGAAAAAATTTATTTGATTTATTCGCTCTCTTTCTATAAACTCTCTTCCTTCCTTCAGGATCTGTGCTAGAATATTCTACATAACCCTCTCCTGCAAGTCTCTTAAAAATTTCATCTATTCCTCCTCCAAAAAAATCTCCATCGTCGAAAAACCCCATTATTCCTCTACCTCCTTAGCTCTAAAAGTCTTAGTCTGATTTCTTTCAGGATGTTCTGAATCTGAAAACTTCCTAGAATGTAAAACTGGCTTTCCATTTTTAATAACTCTAACCTCTCTAGAACTTATAACTCTAGGTTTAGATTCCTCATTATAGCCCTCGTTAAAAAATAAACTTACCTTTCCTAACTGATCCATAGAAAGTCTAACCATATCATCAAATTCCCTCTGAACTTTCATAAAATCTACAATCTCTCTCGGAATAGAAACCGCATAAGAATTCCCAACCATTCTCATCTTAACATTAAAATCTTTTTCCTTCAATTTCATAAAATCCTCATATTCAATCTTATCAGACGGATGAACAATTATTTCATTACATTTAGAACATTTAACAACTCTTAAATTAAATCCATTCTTGGAAATTAAAGAAGGAATCATCGGTTTCTTGCAATCATTACATAGTATAGTATTATCAAATATATCTTTCATTTTATCTACTCCTTGTGTATACAGACAAATATATACTTTATAAATCTTTCGGCTCGGAACTTAATTCAAAGGAAATCTTTTTTAGATCATTTCTAAAATCTATAAGTTATAATGTTCTTCAACTTTTTCCCAGTTAATTATTTCAAAAAAAGCGTTTACATAATCTGCTCTCTTGTTTTGATAATTCAAATAATAAGCATGTTCCCATAAATCCAACCCTATCAATGGAATATCTCCTTTCATTATCGGAGAATCTTGATTTGGAGTGCTATAGATTTCCAATTTCCCCTCAGAATTTTTTACTAACCAAGACCATCCCGAACCGAATCTAGCTAATGAAGTCTCTAAAAATTTCTTTTTAAATTCCTCAAAACTAAAAAAATTATCTTCAATAATTTTTTTAAAGTTCTCGGAAATAGGTTTGTCTTTTGCTAAAATTTTCCAAAAAAAGGAATGATTAAAATGCCCTCCTCCATTATTCCTCACTACAGTCTTTATGACTTCAGGAATAATTTCTAAATCTTCTTTCAATAACTCTTCGACAATCAATTCATCAAAATCCCCATATTCCTTCAATGCAGAATTTAATTTATCAATGTAAGCTTGATGATGTTTTGTATGGTGGATCTCCATCGTCCTCGCATCTATATAAGGTTCTAGTGCAGAATATTCATAATCTAATTTAGGAAGTTCAAATGTCATAAATCATAAACAATAGTTTACTATTTAAAGATTTCTATAAAATTCAATAGATTTTAAAACTAAAACAATTTCTAAACTATATGAAACTAAGTTCAAAAAAAATAAAAGAGGAGTTAAAAAAATTTTGGAAATTCTTAAACGAAGATAGTTGGAAGAGCACAATCGTATTCGTAATCTTATTTTTACTAATCATAATATACCTAGTCTCTCCTTTGATTGGAATTCTTACTGGGTTTTCCTATTCAGAATCTATAATAAAATTTTCTACCTCTAAAAGTTTTCCCTACATTTACATATCTTCAAGTCCAATGAATCTAGTAATTGTAGAGAGTTGCTCTATGTATCATTCAGAAAGTCTAGAACAAATATTAGAAAACAACCTCTATGAAGAAAATAATCTTTCTTATGAAGATACAAAAAGTTGGAGTTTTAAAAGAGGATTTACAAAAGGAGATATAATAATTTCTATCGCTCCTAAAAAAATAAATGTCGGAGATGTAATCATTTTTGACTCGAATCAGCAAGGAGTGAAATATCCGATAATTCATAGAGTAATTAGAAACGAGGAAACAATTACCACAAAAGGGGATCACAACTATCTCTTACTTCCTTATGAAAAAGAAATTCAACCCTCGCAAGTTAGAGCAAAATCTGTCTTAAGAATACCTTTCATTGGTTGGATAAAGTTAATATTTTTTGATTGGCAAAAACCTCAAGATCAAAGAGGCCTTTGTAAAT
>CAZHYK010000022.1:6107-7219 GCA_964536715.1 Candidatus Woesearchaeota archaeon
AATATATCTCCAAAACATCTTGAATTTCCAAATCCATCTTCACATCTCATATAATAGGTATCTCCCTTTCTCATCGTAGTACTAAACTCCATATTATTTGAACTTGTAGACATTAAAGAACCTTTTGTAAAGACCATAGAACATCCCTGATTAGTTAAATATTTACACTCTCTAGAAAATTCATCTACTGCTAAAAATACCTGCCCCTGTTTATTATAAACTCTCGTCATTAAAGGAGGAGTTATATCTCTTACAATATTAAAACTATAACTTCCATTTACAAAATTCCCTGCAACATCTTCACATCTAACATCCATTTTATATTCCGAAGTTATTAAATCTCCAAGAGGTTGCTCATGAGTTGAAGAATTTGTTTTATTAAAAATTTGCCATTGAGTAGTTCCCTCTTCAAATGTATATCTCCACTCACAAACAGACTTTCCATTTTCTGCACCATTTTTAGTTCTTAAGAAAAATGTAATGTTTATTCTATTTCCTCCAATAGTTAAAGTTCTCTGATTTGGATCCACCTCTGAAATCTCTAAAGGTGATGAAGCTCTCAAAACATATTCGGTACTTCTATCATTTACATTTCGATGATAAATATTATTTTCCCTTCCCTCTAACATCGGTTGATCCTTACATCTGATATAGTATTTTGTAGGAGTTGTAACATCGGTACTAACATTTGTCAAAGTTCCCGAACACCAATAACCTTCAACAGATGATCTTTCACTAGGATCTAAATCACAAGAAAATTGATTTGAATTTGCTCTAGGAATGTTAGAATTATCTTCCTCCTCTATAAAATCATCTTCATCATCTGAAATAAAAGTTCCCATTTCATCATAAAGTTTATCTTCCAAATCCCAACGACATTCTGCAGGTTCATTCAATCTAAATTCTATATTTTTAGTCGTAGAGTTAAACTCAACATAAGAATTTGTTGAAGGAATAAATCCCATAATCTGAGGAGGAACACCGTCAGGAGTATCCATAACATCTAAATTTATATTGTAGGCATTCACATTATAATTCCCTGCCGCATCTTCACACCTTACAAAAAGTTGATACTTCCCATCTCTCGTTAAAAGAGGATAATCTGCAATATC
>CAZHYK010000023.1:0-1704 GCA_964536715.1 Candidatus Woesearchaeota archaeon
ACAAAATTTAATTAAGGATCTATTTCAACTCATTGTATAATCCAAGATACCCTTTTAAAAAAAGTTCCTGTTCCGAAGCTAATTGTTCTATAGAAATCTTACCTGAAATAACTGCATTCCTTATTCCTTCTTTAATGTCTTTCTGAAAAAAGATTTCTTCAACAGTTTCTCTATCTGTTGAAAATAATAAGTCAGCCTCATTGCCATTTCCCCTTTCCGTCTCTATTTTCTTCCCAATTCTAGTATGGAATAAATCCTCTGAGATCTTAAAATTTATGCTAGGCTTTTTTAATGTTAGGGGACTTGTCCTCAGTTTTCCTACTCCAATTTCCGATGCAATTAAAGAGATCAATTCAGGAGTTATCTCTAATGAAAATTCTTCTTGAGGATATTCCATTTCATCAAACCCCTCCTGTTTAATCCAATTAGGACTATACTGTACCTTCTCTGTTGTATGGTAAAAAAACATTCCATAAATTCCAAACCAAATAAAAATCAAACTAGCAATCGAGATAACACTTATTTTTAAAATTTTCCGAGGTCTTTCTGCCCGGTAAATAAGAGAATCAATAAACTCTAACTTCAATCCTTTTTTCTGTAAATTCCTAGTTATCTCCGCTCGACTCTTGCCTTTAGAAAACTTCCAACGAATATCTTTAATCAACTCTTTTTCATCCATCCTGAAGAAAAAATAAGGCAATTAATAAACCTTTTTATGGGAAGGTTTAAATATCTTAGAAACTAAAAGAGTGTATGTTAGATTTAAAATTCATACGAGAAAATTTAGAGCTAGTAAAAGAAAATACTAAAAATAGAGGATATGATGAAACCCTCGTCGATAAAATTTCTCAACTAGATAAAAAATGGAGAGAATACAAGACTGAAGATGATAAACTCCGGGGGGAAAGAAATAAAATCTCTGAAAATATAAATCAAGCAAAAAAAGATAAACAAGATAATAAGGCCGAGGAGCTAATCAAAGAAGCTAAAAAAATAAGTGACCACCTTACTAATAATGAAGAATTAGAAAATGAATTAAGAAAAGAGATGGATAATCTTCTCTATCAAATCCCAAATATTCAATCTAAAGAATCTCCTATAGGGAATGAAACCTATAACAAAGAGATCCATAAAAGAGGAGAAATTCCAAAGATTAAGAACATTAAAGGACATCTAGAACTCTTAGAAACTTTTGGATTGATTGATATTAAAAGAGCAGTGAAAGTTGCAGGAGCTGGATTTTATATTTTAACAGGAAAAGCTGCAAAACTTCAAAGAGCCCTAATTCAATTTATGTTAGATTTCCATGAAAAAAACGGCTTAGTTGAAATAAATCCTCCTCAACTTGTAAATCGTGATTCTGCATTTGGAACGGGGAACTTACCTAAATTTGAAGATCAACTTTACAAAACTAACGACGATTTAATCCTAATCCCTACTGCAGAAGTCCCCGTTACAAATCTATATTCTAATGAACTTCTAAATGAAAAGGATCTCCCAAAAAAATTTTGTGCCTTCAGTAGATGTTATAGAACCGAGGCTGGAAGGAAGGCAGGGGAAGAAGGATTATTTAGATTACACGAATTTGAAAAAGTTGAAATGGTTTATTTTTCCAAGCAAGAAGATTCATTCAATCTCTTAGAAGAGATGACCTCAAATGCTGAAAAAATTTTAGATGAGTTAAAAATTCCTTATAGGAGGATT
>CAZHYK010000023.1:1804-6859 GCA_964536715.1 Candidatus Woesearchaeota archaeon
TCTAAACAATAACTTTTATATATCCTAACTACTCTAAAGTTAAGATGAAATTTATAAAAATTAAAATAGGCATAATTGCATGTATATTTTTGATAGTAGCCACTCTAGGATTTTTTGCTATGAGTGACTCTAACATAAATTCTAATGAAATGGTTATAGATTATTCCTTTAAAGATCCTACAATATATCTAGAAGGGGACATTACTTTTGTAGAAATCGAGGGATTAGAAAATTCTCTAGAGCCTAATGAACCTTTCATTCCAATTTACTATCCTCAAATATTAATTCCTTTCGGAAAGAAAGCAATAGGATACGATTTAGAATTAAATAACAAAAAATTAATTGCTAAAGGAAATCCAATAATCAACAGTGAGATTTTACCTTGGTTAGATTATGATGAAGAATACACTACTTTAATCGAAGAAGATCTTAATCAAATTGATGAGGAAATAGAGGATAAATTATCTTGGAGTTCTTCGTCATATAACGGCTATTATATTTTTTCTACAATTATAAATCCTATTGAATATTCAGAAGGAAATTTCTATTTTTATAAAAATATTAAATTAAAAATTTATTTAGAGGATAATGAGTTAAGTCTAGATTCGTTTGATAGTTCTACTGAATATAGAGATAAAATTTCTTCTAGAGTAGAAAATCCAGAGTATATTAATAGCTATGAAGTAAAATCTAAAAAAGAAATTAAATCGTTAGATATTTCTTCTTTTGGAGATGAAGAAAAAGCAAAAGCAGAGTATTTAATTATAACAAACGAGGAATTAAAGAATTCAAATCTTTCTTATAATTTTACCACATTATTAGATTCCAAAACAAATAGGACACATAAAGAAAATCTCACTGGAAAAATAGTAACTACCGAGAAAATTTTTTCTAATTCAAGTTTTTGGTGTAATGGGACTTGGGGGGATGATGACGAAAAGGGGAATTGCTCATTTAATAATACATTTATTTTTAATGACAGTGCAGCAATGATTAGAAACTACATAAAATATGCACATAATAAATTAGGAACGAGGTGGGTTCTTTTAGGGGGAGATACAAATATTATTCCCGTAAGAACATTATATGCTTCACTATCTAGATCTGATGGAGGATATAAGAATAATTATATTGAGAGCGATATCTATTATTCGAATCTAAATGGAAGCTTTAATGAAAATCTAAACGAATACTGGGGAGATGAAAATGAAATTGACAGAACTACTCATGTAATTGTAGGAAGATTTCCAGTTCAAAATGAAACCGAGTTAAATAACATAGTAAGAAAAACTTTACTTTACGAAAATTTATCTAGGGAAGATGACCCTTCATTATATTTTAAAAACACTTTTCTTCTTTATGATCCCTCTATATCATATCCTGCCATTTTATCAAATTCTTTTAGAGAATTCAATGTGAAGACAGAATCCTGGGCAGTTTCAGGTAATAACCAAACAATGAAATACTTCGATGACAACTCTAATAATTCAAATTTATTCCCGCAAATTATGAATTATGCTGGACATGGAGCATTTGATTATATGAATGGATTTAAAAATGGAGATCCAGACAATATGAAGAACTATAATCTTCCTCTATTTATTAATTCTCAAACATGTAAATCGGGTTCATTTACGGGAGGAACTAAGGATCATTCATTCTATGAGAGAATGATGATTGTTGAAAATGGTTCTTTTGCAATTATTTCAAATACTGCTCTAGGATGGATTGGCCCGTCAAATGTTCCCATGAAATATTTCTGGGAAGAAATTAGTCAAAATTATTCGTTATCAATTGGAGAGGCACTATTAAAAGCAAAACATAGGAGTGTAGAACTCACAGATGCTTGGAAACAATATTACAATTATTTATATCTAACTATAAATCTTATGGGAGATCCTGAACTTTCCCTTATGTTTAATATTTCTAATATAGGAAATTTCTCCTTGACTGTGAACTCTCCTATAGATAAAACGTTTTACAATTACTCTAACATCTCTGTAAATATAACTTCTAACAATAAGAAAGGAAATATTACAATTTTAAATTCATCTGAAGGAATTATTAAAAACCTTGAATATTTTAACTTCTCCGAAGGAGAAAATAACCTGACGATTAGAATGAATGGTTCTGATTCTGAAATACTTGAAGAAAACATAACTTTCTATGTAGATTTAATCCCCCCAACTATTTCAGATAATACGAATATCTCTAAAGTTAGAAGGGGAGAAAATGTTACATTTAATTTCACATTCAAGGATAATTCTCCCCTCGAGATAAGCTCTGAAATTCTAGAAACTAATATTAATGGGTCTTGGGAAAATTACACAAACATTAAAAATTATTCTGAAAATTACGAATTAGTTTTTCAAGAAAATTTTACAATCAATACGAATGGATCTAATTTTTCATATAATTTTTACATAAAGGATATGGCTGGAAACATAGGAAATTATTCCTCAAAGCTTATTGAAATTGAAAATACTCCTCCAATTTTCAACGATTCTTATAAGATTCCTCCAAAACCTCTTCAAAAGAATTTCACAATAGATAAGAGCTTAGTTTTTGAAGATATTGACATCTTATATGGAGTAGATTCTCAAAAATTAAACATCTCTATATCAAATTCTGAAAACATAACTATTGAAGATCTAGACGATAAAATTATAATCTCTGCAATAAATAACTCTATCACTAGTGGAAGTATAACTTTATCAGCAAATGATTCTATAAATACTACTGAAGAAGTTCTCAATATGAGTTTTTATGGAATAGTTTTAAGTTTATCCGATATAGAAAATTCAAATAACAACTGGAGAAATATTACTCTATATATCGAAGTAATAGGTGAAAATGGTACCTTAGGGAACTGTAGTGCATATTTGAACTCTCAAAAATTAAATGATTCTTTAGAGAATGAGGATAACATATTTTTAGAAAATCTATCAATAGGAAATTATAATTTTTTACTAAATTGTTCAGATAATCGAGGAGATAATTGGAGTATAAATAAACTATTTGAAGTAACTAGATTAAATCAAGGAAATGGTGGAGGGCCTAGTAAACCTAAGATAGATGTTGCACCTAAAGAAAATAAACCAGGAGAGGTAGAATTAAATACCGAGAGCTCTATTCCTCCAGTTAAGATAACTAGCGAAAAAAGTAATTTAAATATTAGAAAGGGCAATCAAATAAAGATAAATATAAACGATGAAGAACATAATATTCTTTTAAATGATTTTGATGAGAAGGGAGCAAACATAACTATATTTTCCGAACCGAAAAATATTTACCTTAAGATAGGAGAGGAAGTCTTTATAGATTTAGATAATGATGGAATATATGATTTATTATTAGAATTAAAAGAGATTAGAGAATCTGAAATAACAATCTCAGTTAAAGAAATTTCAATTAATGATGAAAAATTTCTTACTAAAGAAATTCATCCCAAGAAATTAAACCTATTTAATTTTTCTATAATGAGACAAGATGGAAAAATAAGTAAGTTTAGTCTAGTCTTAATAATCCTTTTGAGTATTTTATTCATACTGATTATTTATGCTTCCTATAGATTTTACACTCTTCATAAATTCTATAATGGAATAGATATAAAAAAGATAATTAAAAGATAAAATATAGATATTCTATAAATACAAATAAATAATAACTTTAAATTTTTCTAATTGCACTCGGTGCCTCTCCTCCATGCCATGTAAACCTCGGACGAATTTTTATCTGATAGATTCTTTCCGAATTATCATCTAACAATATTGCTGAACCTTTTTGTTTAGGAAGAGTATTCATCTTTTGTTTAATTCCTTCTAAGACATAATTTTGCATAATGGAATTTAACGCTGCAACATCCATATCTGAAGTTAGCTTATGAGAGAGAACTATATCTGCCTGCGTCATCGCATCCGTGTGAATCTTTCCGGGTTGTTGAGTTGCGAGAACCAAAGAAATTCCCGGCTGCCTTCCCTCTCTTAAAAGTTGAATCAAGGCATCCGAAGCAGGAGTCTTTCCTTCCTTTACCAGAAATTCATGAGCCTCGTCAATCAAAATCCAAACCAAAGGCATATCTCCTCCTCCAGAAAGATATCCTGAACTAAGCCCTCTTTGAACAGAGGTAACTTCCTCTTCTTTTCTTGCAGCCATTCTCTCAATAAATAATCTTTTACAAACTAAACTGATAACAAGTGCTCTAACATTAAAACTTCCGATAGAAGAATACATAGATAAATCAATTATACTTGTTTGTCCTGCCTTCACTAAATCTCTTATTGCAGTCCCTTCCAGCTCATCAAAAATTTTCCAACTTCTAGCAACTTCAAATAAAGAGATAACTGAATTTTTTGTCTCCTGAGTTGTCTTAGACTCATTTTCAATCTCTTCAAAAATATTATCAAAATTAAAT
Organism: Candidatus Woesearchaeota archaeon; assembly: GCA_964536715.1. Taxonomy (GTDB): domain Archaea; phylum Nanobdellota; class Nanobdellia; order Pacearchaeales; family GW2011-AR1; genus CAKZRD01. The sequence goes on from CAZHYK010000023.1 coordinate 6,219, forward strand.
GTTTCCCTTTCCTTTAAGTTTGTTATTACTCTCGCAATAAGAACTGATTCATCTTGAGTGAAATTTAATTCAAAAAGAGAAATCCAATCTTCAGAATTTAGTTCAGAAAGTTTTATCCTAAATTCTTTATCTACTGGAATCCCCTTTTCACTATACTCTTGAAAATATCCTGCAGGTGCAAAAACTTCTGTTTTAATATCCTTAGGTTCTAAATTCCACGAAGATAACATTTCCTTATCCTTATAATTTTTAAATTTCATAGTCCAATAAATTCCCATAGTATCAAAAATTAAGGATGCAATATTCAAATCTTGTTCCCCTTGCATTTCGGAAATAGCCTCAGAAATAACTCCTAATGTATAGGATTTTCCAGAACCTCTTTTTCCTGCGACTAATAAAACATGACTTCGCGAGATATCCATATATATAGGATTTGATAGGGAAGTATAATTTTCCATATTTACATAACTCTTTCCTATATAGGCAAGGCCTTTCATTCCAAGAACTTTATTATCACTCTCTCCTCTCCCCACTATAACATTAAACACCATACAAGAAAATAGAATCTAAGCTTTTTATAACTATTGAAATTTATTTCTCCAAAAGAAGAGTCTAATTTTTTTCCAATTATCTGGAGATTG
>CAZHYK010000024.1:0-6050 GCA_964536715.1 Candidatus Woesearchaeota archaeon
GTTATTTCAGATTCTAGGATTGGCATCCAGACAATTTCTCCTCGTGAGATATACGAAAGGACTAAAGGTAACCAAAGCATCGGAAGAGATTTTTTAAAATGTCTTTTTTCTGCAAATCCAAATCTATAGAGAGACCAAATGTTTAATGTAACGTCAGCTTCCAATCTATAGGCGACTATTTTTTTCACGACGATATTTATAGTAATAGCTAAGAGAAACCCAATGAAGATTATCAAAAAAAATTTTATAGAATCTATATCTGGGTAGACATAGGCGATAGCTAAAATTAACGAGGCAATAATTAAAATTACTAATTCATTCCACAAACTCTTCTTTTCCATTGTTTTTTAAGGTTCTTGCTTTTTTTAAAGGTTTCTAGCGTTTATAGTTTTTAGAATAGAAATGTATTTAAATGAGGATTTTTTAGAATAGATATGTTAAAGATAAAAAAAATGTCTGAAGTCATCGGAAAAAGGGTTTATACAGATGGCGGAGACCTTTTCGGAGTAGTGGAAGAATTGAATTTAATAGATAATAAAGTAGATGGTTGGAGAATTGTTGTTTCTAAGGAATCTGGTATGAGTTCATTACTTGGAGGAGCTAGAGGAATCATCGTTCCACAACAATTTATTAGGGCTGTTGGAGATATAATTTTGATTAATAAGGGGGCAGTTCCAATCAAGGAAGAAGCTTCTTTAGACGAATTAGATTCTGGGCTAGATTTGTAAATATTTATAAACTCTCTTTTTATGATATTTCTATGGTATTTAAATTTGGAGAGATATTTTAATGGCTCTTTTTGAGAGTGTTCCATTTTTAGAAGAGGCATTACTATTTCTTTTGATGTTTGTAGTAGTTTTTGCGATTTTACAGAGATCGAAAATTCTTGGGGATAATGTTCAAAAAATTAATTCACTTGTTGCTTTGGCTTTTGCTTTGATATTCGTAGGAGTTGCGAGCACTACACATATAGTTTCAAGTATAATTCCTTTTGTTTCAGTTGCACTTGTTGTGATCTTAATGTTTCTTTTGTTATGGGGATTTGTGGGTGGAGAAATTAGTAGTTTGCCGAAGGGAATAAAGAATACAATAATTATTTTGGGTGCTATATTTATGATCGCTCTTGTTTTTTATGTTACTGGTTGGGGCAAGGGTTTAGCAACTGGAAGCTGGTTTAATTCAGGACTGGTGTATACGATTCTTGCCTTTGCATTAATTATCGGAGCTGTGGTCTATGCTATCAAAAGTTCAAAATAATTAGTAAAGTATTTAAATAAGAAATTTCTTAATTATTTATGGCATATGGCATAACCGAAGCTCTAAATAAGATGAATGAGATGGGAGTCTTTTCTTATGTCTTTCCATTTATGATTGTCTTTGCAATTGTTTTTGGCTTGTTACAAAAAACTAAGATTTTTGGAGCTGAAGAAAAGGCAAAAGGGATTAATGCTATTATTGCCGTAGGAATAGGATTCTTATCTCTCCTAAACGATACAGTACCAACATTCTTTGCGAATATCTTTCCTAAATTTGGAGTAGGTCTTGCAATATTTTTAGTTCTAATTATACTAATCGGATTTTTTGTATTAGGAGATAATGGCGAGGGAAAAAATAAACTACAGTGGATTGGATGGGCTTTAGGAATAGGAATTGTCATTTGGGCATTTGATGAATGGGGCTATTATTTCTGGGGAGGAACCGGATTTGGTTGGTGGTTAGAAGAATATCTTCCAGCCTTGATAGTTTTAGGTTTAATTGTTTGGGGGATAATTGCAGTAGTTGGAGGAGGAAAGGGTTCAAACTCTAAACCTTCAAAATGATAGCAGACATCTCTCCTATAAGTTACTTTTTACCTATTTTTTCTTTCTTACTAATCTTCATTGTAGTCTATGCAATCTTAAAGAAAACGGAAATTTTAGGAGATAATAATGGGGTTTCTCTTTTCATTTCATTTATACTCGCAGCATTTTTTATTGTAAATACAAATATGGTGGAGTTTACTCAAAATATTTCTTCGTGGTTTGCAGTATTTTTAATTTGCTCGTTTTTTATTTTTGTTTTCCTAGCTTTTATTGGGAAAGATTCTTTAAAAATCGTTAGTGGGAATAAGACAGTTACATGGACTGTGTTTATATTGTTGATTATTTTCTTTATTGCTTCAGCATCTAGGATATTCAATTGGGTTTTAAATTTTGATGGAATAAGAGCATGGCTTTCTACGGATTGGTTTGGAATGGTTTTATTAATTGTGATCGGTGCAATTGTTGCTTGGGTTCTAACAAAGAAAGATTAATTTTTTAATAGATTCTCTATTCTATAGCTCTTCTATAATCTATCGTATCCATTGAAGAAATACCCTTCAAATTTCGGAGAGATTCTTCTAGTTTATCTGTTTCCTTAGATTCGTCCATTGCAACAACGAGAATAATAGCCTTTAATCCAAATGCAATAGGTTCTTCAATTAACTGATTTACTTTTCCTTCATATTTTTCAACAATCTTAGAAATATTTTCTTTAAGTTCTTCAAAATTCTCTAACATACCTTCAGGCATAAGTTTGTATTTTATCAGTGCTATTCCCATTAAGGACCTCTAAATCCGCATTTAGAACAGTCATATTCTATTGATAGGGATTTACATTTAGAACATCTCACAATTGAATTTTCACATTTAGCACATTCAAAAATCGTAACATTGTCTCCCTCATAATTACACGAATTACACTTTGCCATAAATCTATTTATTATTAATGCTTTTTAAAGGTTTGTTCCATCTTTTTTTGATCGAATTAAGCAAATATTATCTTTTTCAATTGATTTAGATTTTTTCAAGGAATTGCAACAATCTTTAAAAAGGAGAATGTTCTTTTTAAAATATGCAGAATTATGACGCTCTTGTTAATAGAATTGCTACACATGCTAATTTAGAGAGAGAGGAAGTTGAAAGAAGAATTGAAGCAAGGAGAGTGAAACTTTCGGGATTAATTTCTAAGGATGGGGCGGCTCAAATTATTGCGGCAGAGCTTGGAGTTAATTTTGATAATATTCAGTTGAAAATTGTTGAACTAATGCCTGGGATGAGAAAGGCAAACTTTCTTTCAAAAATAGTTAGACTTTTTCCAGTGAGAGAATTTAATAAAGGAGGAAGACAGGGAAAGGTTGTGAATCTTATTGTTGCAGATGAAAGTGGTAGTATAAAAGTTGTTTTATGGGATACAAATCATATTGCTCTTATAGAGAATAAGGAGATTAAAGAGGGAGATTCTATTGAAATACAAAATGGTTCTGTTAGAGATTCGGAGGTTCATCTTTCAGGATTTTCAGATATTAAGAAAAGTAGTTTAGTTGTTACAGAGGTTAAGATAGAACAGGTAAAGAAGGAAAAAAATTTAATTGAGGTAAATGTCGGAGATAATATTAAAGTGAGGGGAATTGTTGTTCAGGCTTTTGATCCTAGATTTTTTAATGTCTGTCCCGAATGTGGGAAAAGGGTTGCACAGGTTCCAGAAGGTTATTCTTGCGAGGCACATGGAGTAGTTTCTCCCACGGAGAAAGCAATTTTGAATTTTGTCCTAGATGATGGAACAGATAGTATTAGGGTTGTTTTATTTTCAGATCAGATTTCTAAAATTGTAGATGAGAGTGAAATAAAATCTCCTGAAAAATTTCTTATTTTTAAGGATGAATTTTTAGGGAGTGAGTTTTTTGTAAGTGGGAATATTAGGAAAAATTCTTTTTTTAACAATTTGGAGTTAATCGGAGATGATATTGAAAAAGTTAATCCTGATTCTTTAGTTGAGGAATTGGAAAAAGAGAATTAAGGTTTCTTCGCAAATTGGCTATTTTCAATGATATAAATCTTTATAAAAGAAATTAGTTGCTTATAGATATGGCTGAGGATTTAGAAAAAATTAAGGAAGCAATTGAAGATGATTCTGAAGAAGAGATTAAGTCGGTGAAGAAAACTACTAAAAAGAAGACTACAACTAAAAAAGAAGAAGAAAAAGAAGAAGTTAAGATTACAGATATTCCGGGAATTGGTCCGGGAACTGCGGCGAAATTAGAGGCTGCGGGAATTTATGACTTAATGGGCTTGGCCGTTTTAGGACCTTCTGAACTTGCAGAGCTTGCAGGACTTGGAGAGGCTTCAGCAAGAAAGGCTATACAGGCTGCAAGGAAGATGATGGATTTGGGTTTCTCTAATGCTTTTGAATATGCGGAGAAGAGAAAAGAGATAGGATATATTACTACAGGTTCAAAAAATGTTGATAACCTTCTGGGTGGAAAAGGGATTGAAACTAAATCCATTACCGAGGCCTATGGGGCCTTCGGAAGTGGTAAAACTCAATTAGGTTTGGCTTTGGCTGTGAATGTTCAACTTCCTCTAGAACAGGGAGGATTAAATGGGAAAGCAGTTTATATTGATACGGAGGGAACTTTTAGGCCTGAGAGGGTTAGACAACTTGCTGAGAGATATGGGGCAAATTCGGATATGGTTTTGAAAAATATTTTGGTTGCTAGAGCATTTAATTCAGATCATCAAATTTTACTTTTAGATAAAATTACCGAATTAATTAAAGATGGGGAACCAATCAGAATTATTATTATTGACTCATTGACTGCGCATTTTAGAGCGGAGTTTGCTGGAAGAGGACAACTTGCAGATAGACAACAGAGATTGAATAGATATTTACACAATTTATTGAAACTTGGAGAGCAACATAATGTTGCAATTTATGTAACTAACCAGGTAATGGCCGATCCGGCTCAGATGTTTGGAGATCCTACTAAAGCTGTAGGAGGAAATATTGTTGCTCATGCTTCAACATATAGGGTTTATTTAAGAAGAGGAAAAAAGGATACAAGAGTTGCAAAGCTGATTGACTCTCCAAATCTTCCAGATAATGAAACTGTATTTATGGTAGATGTTCAGGGTTTGAAAGATGTTGATGTTAGCTAGTTTGAAATATAATTTTCTTTAAATCTTTCAGTTTTAGGGGCATCTCTAATTTTTATAAATTTATAGTGTGCGTCTTCTGTTTTTGAATTACACAATCTACATTTTTCAGTTAAATTATAATTTTTACATATAGGACATTTTTTCAATTTTGAAGGCATCTTATTTCTTTTCCTCTATAGACAGTTCACAAGAAATTTTTTTAGATTTTTTTTCTAATTCTTCGGAAAATGTTTTCATTAGACTATTTGCTTTCTTATAATCTTCTGCTTTAATCGTTAGAAGATATTTTCCTGCAGAAATATAGGTTATATGAAATTCTTCAGAAGTTTTAGACATTAAATTTTTTATTTGATTAATTCCGTTAGAGTTGAAACATTTTAATTTTATAATATTTTTTATCTCTACTTGTTTTTTCTTTTTTTCAGTTAATTTTTCTATCTGAGGAATGTATTCTTTTGGAAAATAATTTTTGAGAAGATTTGGATCTGTTTGAATTTCATCTACAAAATCAACAAGAGATGAAAAATCTTCGTCAATTTTTTCTTTTAATTTTTCAAAAGAATCTTTCAATATAGCTTTCATCCCCCTCTCAATATCTTTCTCTTGTTTGTGATGATTCAGAACTTCTTGTCTTTCTTTTGCAGTTACTCTTCTAAGAGAGAGATCTATTCTTCCATTAGTAATTCTAAGAATCTTACAAACAACTATCTTATTTGGAGCGACAAATTCTCGGAGGTTTTTTATTCTCCCGGGTGCAATTTCTGAACTCATTATTGTTCCAACATCCCCATTAGGTAATTTTACAAATACATTGAGGTTTTCAATTTTTTCAACAATTCCTAAAACAAGTTCATCTTCTTCATATTCCATTATCTAGTATATTAAATTTTATTTATAAGTATTTGGGTAGAATTAACTTAAAACTTCTTCAACTCTTGCTCTGATTTTTGCATTTCCACCTGAAGGTAGAGCAAGAATTCCTTCGCATTCTACACAATATACTTTAGAAGAGGCTTTTCCAAAAATTATTTGGGTATTTTTACATTTAGAGCATTTTACTCTAACAAATTTTGAATCGGATTTTTTTACCAT
>CAZHYK010000025.1:0-2151 GCA_964536715.1 Candidatus Woesearchaeota archaeon
CCAATATCTTTAAAAACAATTAAACTTCTCAATAATTATAAGCCGACATCGCATACAGAAATTAAAAATTTCTGTCTCTTCGGTCCTCCCTAAATCGGACCTACAGATAGTGGTATTGCACGAGACTGGAAATCTCTCTCAATTTCCAATATCTTTAAAAACAATTAAACTTCTCAATAATTATAAGCCGACATCGCATAGTGGTATTGCACGAGACTGGAAATCTCGGCCTTTCGGGGCCCCCAGGTTCGATTCCTGGTGTCGGCGTTTAATTAGAATCGAATATTTATTTTTTATTTTATAAAAAATCTATCTTAGTTTCTTTTATTGGGAGAAACTTTTCTTTTCTAAAGAAAAGGAGTTCTTCGATTACTTCAACTCGATTCAAAGAGAGTTGGAGTCCCAGAAAATTTCCTATTTTCTGAGCCTGGTGTCAGTGTTTATTCTAAATTGTCTCTTTTCGGAGCAAAGTCTTATAAATACTTATCAAAATTTATAGATATGAAAAAGAGTGTAAAAAAATATAAAGTTTTGATATTTGATTTGGATGGGACTTTGATAGATACTATGCCTATTCATTTTCAAGCTTTTAAAGAAACTTTAAAGTCTCATGGAATAAAAATTAAAGACTCTGTTTTGAGAGATTTTATGGAGGGATCTACTAAATATATCTTAGAAGAGATAAAAAAACTTTATAATTTTTCTGGAACTATTGAGGATATTAGAGAAGAGAGAAGATATCATTATTTTAGATTGTTAAGGAAGAAAAATATCTTATTCCCAGGAGTTAAAAAATTATTGAAGGAATTATCTAAGGAATATAAGTTGGCTATTGCAACAGGATCTTCTAGAACAAGTGTAAAATATTCTTTTGAAAAGGAACTTCAAAAATTATTTTTTCTTATTGTTACAATTAATGATGTGAAACGAGGGAAGCCTTTTCCAGATCAATTAAAATTAGTTTTTAAGAAATTGAATGTTAAACCTTCTGAGTGTCTGATGATTGGAGATACCACTTTTGATATTCTTTCTGCTAAGAATGCGAAAATTGATTCGATAGGAGTAACGACAGGGTATAATACAAAAAAAGAGTTAATTGATGCAGGCGCAATGATCACTTTAAAGGATATTAGGGATATCAAAAACTATTTAAATTAAGGTTATTTTATGTTTAAGTTAAAATGTTTAAAAAAAATTGTTCTCAATGCAATAGAAAGATAGATAAGAAGTTTAGGTTCTGTCCGTGGTGTGGAAAATCTACAAGACCTATAAAGAAAGAAGATTATGGAATATTAGGAATTGATGATAATTTGAATAAACAGGATGTTCAGGTTCCTTTTTTAGGAGGAGGAATTGGAGCTATGTTTAGTCATCTTTCTAAACAACTTTCAAAGGAATTACAGAATTTGAATTTAGATGATGGAAATGGAGGAATTGAGATTAGATTTTCAACAGGGATGCAACCTCAAGAGGTTAGAAAGGCAATTCCAAAAAAGGTTTCATTTGTAGAGGAACCTATTGACGATGAAGAAAAAGAGAGGAGAAGAAAATTACCTTCAATTTCTGCAAAATCTAGATTGAGGAGACTTCCTGAAGGAATTATTTATGAAATAGAAGCTCCAGGAATCAGATCCAAGAAGGAAGTTTCTATTGTTCCACTGGAAGAGGGTTTAGAGGTTAGGGCTTTTTCAAAGAGTAAGTGTTATGTGAAAACAATTCCTATCAAAGTGAATTCTTTTAAGATGGGTATTAAGGATGGAAAGGTAATAATTCAAATTAAGAATTAAATTTGAAATACTAACTTTTATAAATGGATTTTTCTTGAATTTTTTATGAGGCTATAGCGCAGCCCGGTAGCGCACTGCTCTGATAAGGCAGGGGTCCCAGGTTCAAATCCTGGTAGCCTCATCATATCGAGCGAAGCGAAATATGATAATTCTATGATTATGAAACATACCTGACCAAGATTGCGAAGCAATCCTATTTTAGTTCTTTGGTTGGGAGAGAGCTTTCTTTCTAAGAAAGCAAGTTCGTTCACTCCTGGTAGCCTCATCATATCGAGCGAAGCGAAATATGATAATTCTATGATTATGAAACATACCTGACCAAGATTGCGAAGCAATCCTATTTTAGTTCTTTGGTTGGGAGAGA
>CAZHYK010000025.1:2251-5960 GCA_964536715.1 Candidatus Woesearchaeota archaeon
GAGCGAAGCGAAATATGATAATTTTAAAAATATTGAAAAGATTTATTAATCCTATTTTTATTAAAATTTTATGAGAGCAATTGATTTTTTAAAGAGGCTTGAATCGAAAGAGTTTTTCAAGGAGTTTAAGAAGGAAAATCAAGATATTTTTCTTTGTGCTTTCTTTTGTATATTAGATGAAAATGAGTTAGAGGGAGATAAAGTCCATATAGATTATTTCTTACCCTCAAAGAAAAAAATTATATATTCTGAATCTCCATTTCAAGAATTAGTTTTTTCTCAGGAAGAGAAATTAGAAATGAAGGAGTTAAAAAATCTAGAATCTATAAAAATAGATCTAGAAGATTTATGGATATTTTTGGAGGACTTTAAAAAAGAAAAAAATATTCAACACAATACCGGGAAGATAATTGCGGTTTTAACTTCTGAAGGGTGGAATCTAACTTGTTTGAGTAAGGGTTTGGATTTGTTAAGGATTAAGGTAGATGCTTTCACGAAGGAAGTTAAGAGTTTTAAAAAAGAAGGATTAGGAGATTTGATTAGAATTGATAAGAAACCTAAAGACTTATAAAAGAATTTTTTGAACTATGATTATGGCGATAAAAAAAGGAAGTAAAGTAACTTTAGAATATGAAGGAAAATTAGAAGATGGAACTATTTTTGATAGCTCCAAACACGGAGATCATAGCCATCCTTTAGAGTTTACGGTTGGAGAGGGAATGGTTATCGCAGGTTTTGAGAAGGCAGTTTTGGATATGGAAATTAATCAAGAAAAAGAATTTTCTATTGAGCCTAGTGAAGCTTACGGAGAAAGAGATGAAAATTTAGTCCAGAAAGTTCCTAAGAAAGATTTGCCCGATGAAATAAAACCTGAAGTTGGAATGGTTCTTGCATTAAATTCTCCTGATGGTCAACAAATCCCAGTTCCTATTGTAGCTATTTCCGAAGAAGATATTAGTCTTGATATGAATCATCCTCTTGCAGGAAAGAAGTTGATTTTTAATATTAAGGTTGTTAAGATTGAATAATTTCAATAGCTTTTTATATTCTTTTTTGAATTTAAGTTTATGGTAGAAAAAAATTCTTGTTTTAAGATAACTCATAGAGATAAAAAAACTAAGGCGCGAATTGGAATTATTCAAACAAAATCTGGAGAAATTGAAACTCCGTTCTTTATGCCTGTCGCGACTAAAGCCTCGGTAAAACAAATATCTTCTCTAGATTTGAAGGAAATGGATGCTAAAGCAGTTATCTCAAATACTCTTATTCTTCATCTGACTCCTGGAGAAAAATTAATCAAGGAATTGGGAGGAATAAAAAAATTTATGTCTTGGGACGGGATCAATGTTACAGATTCAGGAGGTTTCCAGATGTATTCAAAATCTCTTTACCTAGGTTCAAATGAAAAAGGAGTCTGGTTTAGAAATCCTTTCGGATCTCAAAAAATTTTTTTAACTCCTGAAGAGGATATGAAAATTCAGTTAGATCTAGATTCGGATATTGCAATGTGCTTAGATACAATGCCTCTAATTGAAAATTCTAAGGAAGAAATTGCTCTTGCAGTTGAAAGAACTACAAATTGGGCTAAAAGATGTAAAACTGAACATGATAGGCTACAAAAGAAAATTCCCCTAAAGGAGAGACAATTACTTTGGGGAATTAGTCAGGGAGGTATTTATGAGGATTTGAGAGAAAAGTCGGCTAGAGAGCTAAAGGAACTTGATTTTGACGGGTATTCTGTCGGAGGGTTAGCCTTAGGAGAGACAATTGAACAAGAGATGAAAATGGTTAGGGTTCATAAAAAAGTTATAGGAGAAGAAAAACCTTGCTATCTTATGGGTGCTGGGAATCCTCCTGAAATGTTAGGGGCAATTTCTTTAGGAGTAGATATGTTTGACTCTCGGTTTCCTACAAAGTGCGCGAGACATGGAACAATTTTTACCTCTAAAGGAAGATTGAGGTTGTTTCAATCCAGATATACAAAAGACAAAAAACCTTTAGATGAAAATTGTAAATGTTTTGTTTGTAAAAATTATTCAAGGGCATATATTAAATATCAGTTGAAGCAACAGGAGGCAGTTGGGATGAGATTAGCTTCATTTCATAATCTATTCTATCTACAAAATTTGATAAAAGAGTCTAAAAAAGCGATTAAGAAGGGGAATTTTGAGGCATTATTAAAGAAAGTAAAAAAGCTATATAAATCTTAGTTAACTCTCTAAAGTAGCTTCATTTAACTTATTTTTAGTACTCTTTAACTTATTAGTGAAACGCTTTAAATATCTAATTATCTCCGAAAACAACTATTTGAGTTTGTCTTATCTATATAAAGAATTCAATCTTCAGATTATTGGAGGTGAAAAATGGAATTGTATATTTCAGTAAAATATGATAATCTTGATCCAGTAGATTATACTAGAGAATCTGATGAGATCTTAAGAACTATACAAAGGGAATTTCCAAATGCGATTTGGGAAAAAAGTGGGCTTGGATATAAAGTTAATACCTTTGAATAGAACTAATTTATTTTTCTTTTTTTATTCTTTCCAAGGAACTCTTTCAAATGATTTCCTTAGATAGTTAAGATGTTCTTCAATTCTATCTATTGAAAACTTGGAAGATTCTAGAAGTGTTGAAAGATATTCAAATCTAGAGTTAAACATTGCTCTAGAGCCTATAAGGCATCCATTTAACCTACTCTTATCATTTTTATAGATAATACAACTATCTGGTGAAAATCCTCCGAACGAAATTCTTGAATTGGAACAACTTTTTGGAGATTTGATTAGTGAAGATAGATTAATTGATTTCTTATTTTTAGTTTCAAAGTTTATAGGTATGGAAGGAACTCCATTCAATTCTAAAAATAAACTAAGATTAGAATTTGTAGGAACTTTTAAACTCAAATTTTTTCCAAAGTCTTTTTTAGAGAATGCTATTTCTTCGGAAATATATCCTCCTGCGGAATCTCTTCCTAGAATTCTTAAAACAAATCTATCAAAGTCTTTATCCTCCGAATAAAATTCTTTAGAAGAATCTATACATTGAGAAGATGTGGTTAATAGGTTTGTAATTTCATCAATAAAACAAATTCCTTTGTAGCAGTTTATTGTTTCGTTATTACTTTTTACAGAGGTATAATCTTTATTATATTTAAATTCAATAATTTCTTTTAAGGAATTATTTTCTAAACTTTCTATTGAAAGTTTTTTTACCTTATTTTTATCTATTGTAAAATTTTTAATAAAATTATCGGAGCTAAGAGAGAATATATTTCCTATTTTTGAGAAATTAGTTTCTAAGAAAGATTCATTTTTTATCTCTAAATAAGTTCTAGAGAGTTGATTATTTTCATAAATAAATTTTTCTAAAATGCTATCTCCAGGATAGTTATATTCTAGACTCTCTAACCTATTTCCATTGTAATTAAAAATAACTTCTTCATCTTCAAAATTAATTTTTTTAAGTTTTCCACTTTCATAGAAATAATTTATTTCACTAGTTTTATCTCCCAGTAAGTATTTTTTCTTTGTTATGAAATAGTTATTTCCTATCTTCTCTCCAAATTCATGTTTTTCAAACTCATTCCCAATTATAATTGTTGAACCTTCTTTTTTAACTAGTGTATTATTTTCAACAAGTCTGAAAACTCCGGATTTATCTGCAATAGAATATTCTCCTTTATTGTCTGTTATAAATGAATCATAAA
>CAZHYK010000026.1:0-5942 GCA_964536715.1 Candidatus Woesearchaeota archaeon
ATTCTTGCATGAGTCATTATAGCTATTGCATCAATTTCATTTACAAGACTCGGAGGAAGTTCTATAGGCGGAGTCTCCAATCTTCTAATTACAGAACTAATAGAATCTGCATGAATTGTACTTAGAGAAGAGTGGCCCGAAGCCATTCCTTGAAATAAGACCGAAGCCTCTTTCCCTCGTACCTCTCCCACAATTACATAATCCGGGATCTGTCTAAATGAAGCTTTTAACAGTGAGAACATATCTACATTGCCCACTCCTGAAGAAACTCCTTCTCTTACGACCGAAGGCAACCAATTTTCTCTAGGAAGATTCAATTCTCGAGTATCTTCAATGGAAACTACCCTTGCTTCTGGAGGAATGAAGAATGCAATTGCATTCAATAGTGTAGTTTTTCCAGAACCTGTTCCCCCAGCAACTAAGATATTTAGTTTATATTGTAGGAGAATCCAGAAATATGCCAACATCTCTGGACATGCACTACCTACCTTAATAAGGTTTATAGGTGTCCAAGGAATTTTTGTAAATTTTCTTATTGTAAATGTAGGCCCTCTAGAACTTATATCCTTAGTATAGGTCGCATTAACTCTCGATCCATCTGGAAGAGATCCGTCTAAAATCGGATTTGCGTAGGAGATATGTCTTCCACATTTTTGAGCAAGCTTTTCTACAAAATTTGCTAAAGAGTCTAAATCGGTAAAGACTAAATTAGTTCTTATATTCCTGAAAATTCTATGTACAATGAATACCGGTTGATTGATTCCGTTACATTCTATATCTTCGATAAAATAATCATGCATTAGTGCTTCAATTTCGTTTAAGCCTACAAAATCTCTATAGATATAATAAAATATTTTATTAAATAAATTAGGATCTAGTTTAAAATTTAGACTTTTAAGTGCGTTCTCGATCATTCTCTTAATTTGATCTTGATTATCTCCTATATCTATAGAAAAATTAACCATTTCTCTAATAGTTCTCTCCAATTGCATCAAAAGATTCTTTTCCTCATCATTCAATAACGGTTCTTCGAGCTCATAAATTAATCCATGATTATTCTGATCCCATTTAATTCGAACATAAGCAAAAGGAGGAAGTAGGGCATACCTCAAGTTTATTTTAGATCGATCTTCCGAGGGAATTATTTTTGGAATCTTTGTATTTGTAATTATTTTCATATATCTCTCACCTCTATGCGAATTTTATTTGCTTCACTACGTATTAACAAATTATATTGTCTAGAGGATTCTTCTAAACTAATCTTATCTTTGTCATCGTTTAATTCTAATCCAATATCAGAATAATTCAAGGAAATCCGTACCTTAAATCTATTTTCTCCTCGCGTAAGAATTGTTAGATCTCCCAAAGACACCGGAACTCCGGGCTGGCTATATTTATAGTTAGATTCCATCTCCCATAGAATAATATTATTAGGTTTTTCAATTATTAGATTGCCTCTAGAGATTTTCATAGAAATAATATTTTGATTACCTGGTCTATCCTGAACCTCAAGAATTTTTTTGTGAAGTTCATTCATAGAATCTATCATTTGTTCTATAACTAATCTATCCTGAATTGATTGTATTTTAGGTCTAGAAGCGGCTAATAAAATTCCAATTATAGAAATCCCTATTAGGGTATACATCACCGTTTCTACCCCTATCTGGGCTTTTCTGCTATTCATTTCTTATCTCCATTGAAAATAAAAAAGTAAAAAAATAAAAAAATAAAATTTTTTTTATGCACAAACTTCCAATGCCGCCTTTCCAAGTTTATCACAATATTTAGGTTTATTTCCAACCTTCAAAATTGGAATAACATCTAATGCTATAATGTTCTCACTAACATTACCTACTGTAAATAACTTGCTCTGTCCTAAAGTCATCTCTGTAGCTAGCTCTCTAGGATTTGAATTACCTGAAGAATCAAGTAAAGAAATCTGAATCTTATCTAAATTTACGCTGTCATCCGTACCCTTATAGATTACTAAACTTACATTATATCTGCCTTCGAATCCCTCTCCACATTTGCCCTCGGAAGGGCTTTTTGTGTCAGTTTCATTTGTGCTATTTACACAATTAACCAATTTCTTACAAGTACTATCTTCTTGAATAGAGATATCACTCATCGCATTCATACAGGCCTGTCCACCTACGAGACTAGTTTTTATCATAGGAACTACGATAGATGCAATTATTCCAACTGCAGCTACGGAAATCATGATTATTAGAACTGTAGACACTATGTCACTTATTGCTTTTTTTCTCATATTCTTATACCTCCTTTCAATCTATATTGATTGTCCTCCCTTTAGTCAGACAAGTAGTTTTTTTGTTTTCGTTTTTCTTTTTTAGTGTCCCAACAATTTGAGGGTAGATTATTGTTTCTTTTACATTATTACCTAGGGGCACATCAATTCGAATACTTTGATCTCCAATCCCTAAACTATTATTATATGCCCTTAAATTAAATGAACTATCTTTATGAATAACTTTAACCTCCCAGGAGGAAATAGGAATAGATCCTAGATTAGTAAGAGTAATGTAAACTCCTGCATTGTAGTGTTCACCAAGTAATCTATATTCAATTTCATCACAAATGTTCTCTACGGGTTTTCCATTTTTTTCCATTTGTTCTGAAAGAAACCCTCTCAACCAGATAAAAACTATCAGAGCTAATGCAATTGCTAGGGAGACAAGTAAGACTGTTGCTATTACTGGTGAAAGACCTCTTTTTCTATCAATTTTCATATTTACCTCTCGTAAACCTCCTTTATAAAACTTTCTTATTAAATGTTAGAAATCTATATAAATACCAAATACATCAAAAATATATGGCTCATCAATGTGTCCACTGTGGAAGAATTCTTAAGGAGGCAAATAATGAAATTTTGGAAGGTTGTGCAAATTGCGGAGGAAAATTTTTTTTCTTTATTCGAGATGAAAATTTAGAATTTAGAGAGAGAGAAAACAAGATTTCACTTGAAGAACTTAATAAGGCAGATAAGGAGAAAATTGAAGAAGATGTTAGAGATATCTTAAAAATTGAAGATGAATTCGTTCCAGTAGTTTTGGATGTAGAGTCTATTAAAATTTTAGGTCCCGGAAAATTTGAGATTGATATAGTATCTCTTATGAATAGAAAACCAGTTGTAATAAAACTTGAAGAGGGCAAATATATCATTGATTTAGAGTCCATGAATTTAGATAAGAAGAAATAAAGATTTAAAAAGAATTTTATTCTTTAATTATTATGGCTAAATTTGAAAAATTATTTGAAGAAATTCTATCTGAAATTTCTCTAAAACCTTCAGAGATAAATGACCTTAATAAAAAGGCAAAAGAGATTATAAGGAAAATAAATTCCATCTCCAAAAATACTCGCATTATTCTTGGAGGAAGTCTTGCTAAAAACACTATCATAAGAAAGAAACACCAGGATGTAGACCTATTCGTTATTTTCAATAGTGAAGAGGAAACTAAAAAATTAGGCAAAATCCTAACTGATGCTAAACTAGAAACCTCCATTGTACACGGTTCTAGAGATTATTTTCAGTTAAAAGAGGAAAATATTAAATTTGAGTTAATTCCTATTGTTAAATTAGATAAAAATTTTCAAAATAAAAATACCAGTGATTTTTCTCCATTACATGTAAAATATATTTCTGAGAAAATTAAAAAAAATTCTAAACTATCTAACGAAATTAAGTTAGCCAAGCAATTTTGTATTGCTCAAGAAGTTTATGGTGCAGAGAGCTATATCGGAGGTTTCTCAGGCTATTCTTTAGAGCTTTTGGTCGTTCATTACGAAGGATTTATCAAATTTCTTAAGGGAATCCAAAAAGATAGTTTTATAGATATTGAAAAAAATTTTAAAAATAAAAGAGAGGCATTTAGAGAGTTGAATTCTGCAAAACTAGAATCTCCAATAGTCTTAATCGACCCTACCTATAGATATCGAAATGTTTGTGCGGGTTTAACTGCTGAAACTTTTGAGAAATTTAAAACCTCTGCAAAAAATTTTCTAAAGAACCCTTCAAAGGACTTTTTTAAGAAAGAAGAGTTTAATTTAGAAGAGTTTATAAAAAAAAGAAAGAATAAATCTCTGAAAATTTATAAATTAGAAATATCTACAAATAGAGAAAATTTTGAGGTAGGAGCTATGAAAATGAAGAAGTTTTTTAATTTTATTAAATTTCAATTAGGGGAAAAACAACAAAAAATTCATAATGAAAAATTTTTAATTTTATCTAAAAATAAATCCGAAGGATATCTAATCTTGGAAGAAAATAGATCTATAAAGATTGAAGGGCCTAAAAAAGATATGAAGCAAGCCTTAGAAAATTTTAAGAGAGTTCACAAGAAAATCTACTTTTCTAAAGATTTAGCTTATGCATTAGAAGAAATATCTATTAATAAAATCTTTGAGAATCAAAAAGAGACTGCAAAATCTATGGGTATTAATTACAACTGGAGTAAACTAAATATTTAAGCTCCCCAGGTAACATTTATCTTTCTCTTTATAGAGGCTATTTCTTGCAATACTGATTTTTCTTCAGAAGTCAAGAGATCTTTATTTTCCTTAAACTGTCTAAATTGAAATTCAGAGATATTTGAAAAAAGATTTTCTTCAATCTGTAACTCTCTTTCAAAGTTCACCCCCGGAATTGAAATTGCAACTTCTTTTCCCTTCTCTGCTTTTTCCACACTATTTTTATCATGTTGAATTGCTTTAACTCTCCCAATTTTTTTATCTAAACTATTAATTAATTCTATCTCTCTTTTCAAAATTCCACCTTCGATCTTAACTCCAAAAATCGCAGGATTTGAGTTTCTAAAAACAAAGTCCAAAATATTTATTTTAACCAAGGAAGGTAAACTTTCTAATTTTTTCCTCTCAATTTCAGTCCTTTTTTCCATCCGATATTTTTCTACTTCTTCAATTAATTTATAGACTACCTCTTCACAGATAATTTTTATTCCAGATTTTTCCTCTAGTGAAATATCACTATCCGAAATATTAAAGCCCACAATAATTCTTTCTTCTTCAGGAAGAGAAGAGGCAAAAACTAAGTCTGTTTTTGTTATAGGTCCTATCTCTGCACGAGAGACATTTATATGAGATTGCCTTAATAAAATCATCAAAGCTTCTAAGCTTCCAAGAGAATCTGCCTTTGCTACAATTCCACTAGGATCAACTCTTATCTCTTCAGAAATTTCTTTTTCAAATTCCTCTTTTAATTCATCAATATTATTTTTTATAACACTAAAGGGCATTCCAGCAGAAATATTTTCTTTTATATTTATTTGAAGTTTAACTCCAGATGCAGCAAGAGAATTTTCTCTAGTTTCAAATCCTTTATTTAATGGAAGGGCCTCTTCCAAACCTCTTATTTTCCCTATTTGCATCTCTCCTAACGAAGCGATTGCAATCTCATCGCCTACTTTAATTTCTCCATCATATAAAATTGCCTCTAGATGATTCATCGCCTTATCTTTTTTTAACTCTAAGACAATCCCTTTTCCAACCTCTCCAATTTCCAATCTTTCCTTCAAAAATTTTTGAGAGAGTGCACAAAGAACTGTAATCAATTCCTCAATACCCTCTCCAGTTTTTGCAGAGCAGGGAACTATTGCAATATTTTTTGTAAAATCAGATATATTCATATAAAGTTCAGGATCGATTTTATGATTTTGCAATGCTCCGATTATTGTAAATAATTTTTCATCAAAATCTTGTTTTACATTAAGACCTTGTTTATTTATAGAATCTAAAATAAGTTTTGATTCGGAGGTTTTCCAGCCAGATACATTATCAATCTTATTCAATGCAATCACAAAGGGAGTTTTATTCATTCTCAAGATACTAAGAACTTCTGCAGTCTGAGGTTTTATTCCCTCATTTATATCTATAACTAAAACTGCTAAATCTGCAAGAGAACC
>CAZHYK010000027.1:0-5032 GCA_964536715.1 Candidatus Woesearchaeota archaeon
AAATTCCAATAATATTTTCAGAAGATGAAGAAGACACTGCAAGATTTTTAATCTTAATTGCAAAAAAAGAAGATAGGATCTCCCAAGGAAAACTCTCCGAAAATTCATTAAGAGTTTCAAAAAATCTAGAAACGCTAAAGGAACAAAAACAATTTATCTTAGAAGGATTTCCCGGAGTTGGTCCTAGTTCTGCAAGAAAACTTTTAGAGAACTATAAAAGTTTATTAGAAATTTTCAATTCAAAAAAAGAAGAGCTTTTAGAGAAGAAAATTTTAGATGAAAATACCTTGAATAAAATGAAAGATATTTTAGAGAGTTAAGAGATTTTAATATGGATTTGAAATTTGAGAATTTCTTTCTTTTTTAGATTTTCTTTTTCCAATAATCCACCCAATTAAAGAACCTAAAACAAGCCAACTTAGAATTCCTAAAAGTATTCCAAAAAAAGTGAATTTATTCCATATACAAAATGAGTCACATTTAACAAAAAGAGGACTTATTGAATCTATAGAGGGAATAAATATAATTAAAATGATAAATATAAGTCCAAAAATTAATGATAAAACTTCTAATATTCATTCTATATTTTCAATCCAGATAAAAATATCATGATTTGTTCCATACAATAGCCAATAAAAAAAATTAGATAGGATAACTAAAATTAAGCTACTTAATACGCCAATTATTCCTCCTTTTAACCAGCTAGGTAATTCTCTCCAACCCATAAAAAAATAAAAGATTCTATATTTAAAAACCTATCTTCAAACTCCAAAAAGTTAATACTGCCTAGCAACATAAACAACTTCCATAGCTTCTCCCTCACAAACAATACATTTTCCAGAAGCTTTCTCCTTAACTAACTTAGTTCCTCTAACTGTTGCTCCAGTTTCCTTTTCAACAATTTCCGCACAACTAGTTCCTTCCCTATCTACCGAACAAAAATTACATCTTCCGATATGTCCAGATTCAATAGCTTTTTTCAAATCATCTAAGTTAGAAACATCTGAAATTCTATCTTCAAAAATACTATCTGCCTGTGAAAATAAGTTTTTATCATATTCCAAAATTAATTCATCTAGCTTCTTAAAAAAATCTGTCTCTTTAATTTGTTCCTTTTGATTTGTATCTCTTCTAAATAATGTTAAAGATTTATTTTCTAGATCCTTGAATCCTAAATCTATTCTTAGCGGAACTCCCTTCATCTCCCAAAGATTGAATTTTTCTCCCGCACTTTTCTCAGAAAGATCGATATCTACCGAAGCAAAAGGAGATAGTTTTTCCTTTAACTCTTTTGCCTTCTTAATCAAACTTTCATCATCCTTAATAGGAACTATCATAATTTGAGTCGGAGCAATTTTCCAAGGAAATCTCAAACCTTTATCATCTCCATGAACAATAATTACCGAAGCAAAAATCCTTGAAACCGCCGGACCGTAGCAAGTTATCCAGGCATATTTTTCTTTTTCATCTTTATCAAAAAATTTAACTCCGAAAGCCTTAGAAAAATCCTGTTGTAATAAATGAGTTGAAGGCTGTTGAACTACTCTTCCATCAGGATTCAAAACATCTGCCGCAAAAGTTCTTTTCGCCCCGGCAAATTTATCCCAGGCCGGCCTTTCAAAAAATATAAATGGAAGTCCAAAAATTTTGTGTAAAACCTCTTCAGTAGTTTCCATATCTTCATGAACTTGTTTCATCGCATCCTCTTCACTAGCATGGGCACAATGAGCTTCAATCCAGTGAAACTCTCTACTCCTTAATAAAGGCCTAGTCGCACTAGTTTCATATCTAAACACATTCGCTCTTTGATACATCTTGAAAGGTAAATCCCTCCAACTCCTAATCCATAGATTGAACATCTGGTAAATTACAGTTTCGGAAGTAGGCCTCAATGCAAGTCTTTCCTCAAATTTCTCTTTCCCTCCATGAGTAACCCAAAAAACCTGGGGAGAAAATCCCTTCACATGTTCCGCTTCTTTAGTTAAATTAGATTCTGGAATTAATGTAGGAAAAAAATAAGGTTTATGTCCTTTTTTTTGCAAAGTCTCCTCTAAAAAACCATACATTTTTTCCATTGAAAGAACGCTCCAGGGTTGAAAAACCAAACATCCTTTAATCGGACTTCTTATATCTGCAAGTTCACATTTTTGGACAACTTCGCTATACCACTCAGAAAAGTTTTCACTCTTTTTCACACTAATTCCTTTGAGTTTTGAAGTTTCAATAATCTTATTTTTACCTTTTTCAACCATAGAAAAATTAGGAATTAGTTCTTTTTAAACTATTTGGAAGATTTAGTTTCTTCAGGATTTAAAATTACAAGAGAATATTTCTTCAACCTTGCAAGATCCGTAATTTCTTTCAAAGAAACTTTATTCAAATTTTCAGCATAATTATAAAAATCTTCTGCCTTTCTGGAAATTTCAAACATTATTAGATTTGTAGCTGTAGATATAGAATCCTCATTTTCTACAAGAAAATTTCCGATTGCCTGTTTTTTAGATTTTTCCAATTCCTTCTCAGTTAATAGAGACATTTTAGAAAATTCATTTAGAGAAACTTCAATAACTTCTTGAGCTTTCTCTCTATCTGTTCCCGCCCAAATGATAAGATAGGAGTAATTTTTTCCCATATCTAAATCGGATTTAATCCCATAGACTAAACCTCTTTTTTCTCTAACCTCGGTAAATAATCTACTAGACATTCCATCTCCAAGAATTGTATTAAATAATTCTCCCGCATAACTTTCCTTAGAACTAGAAAGGGGAAAATGAAATCCTAAAGCCAAATTAGTTTGTTCAATTCCTTTTCTCTGAAAAATTTCATTTTTATTTTTCTTAATAATTTTTGGAACATTATTTTTACTATTCTTTTTATCTAAATCTAAGCTTTCAACAAATGAACAAATTTCATTAAAGTTGATATTTCCGACAATAACTAAGACAGAATTAGAAGGGATATAGTTTCTTTCATGAACTTCCTTAATTTTCTTTCTATTGAATGAGAGAACTGTTTTTTCAGTTCCTGCAATAAACTCTCCGAAAGGATTTTCATATAAATTTGACTTTATTTGATTTAAAACAAAAGCTCTCGGATTATCACGATACATTTTAATTTCCTCACAAACTACTTTTGCCTCTTTTTTAATTTCCTCCTCGAGAAATAAAGGATTAAAGAAAATATCCGACAAAACATCCAAAGCAAGACTTGTATAGTTAGAAGGAACTTTTGCATGATATGCTGTAATTTCTTCATGAGTAAATGCATTTAAAGAACCTCCAACGGATTCAATCTCTTCGGAAATCTGTTTTGTTGTTCTTTTTTCAGTTCCCTTAAAACATAAATGTTCTATAAAATGCGCAATCCCTTTCTCTTCAGAATTTTCATAGGCCGAACCGAATTTAACCCCGAACATCACCGTCGTAACTGGACTATCTCTTTTCTCATGTAAAATAGTAAAACCATTCTTCAAAATTTTTTTATTAAATGAAACCATAACCTAAAAAACCAAACTTCCTTTTTAATTCTTACGGACGATAAAAATTCTCTCATCTCCTAATATAAAATCATCTTCTAGAAAAAAATTCTCCTTAATAAATTTCAAGAACCAAGTTCTCTTGGCATTTATTTTTTCCTTTCCACTCAAACTTCGCATAGAAAAACTAACAATTATAAAATCTTCCTTAGACATTAAATTTAAAATTAAATTTAATAATTTTTTAGAAAAATTTCTTTCAAAATTTTCCAACGAATCTAAAAGTTGAAAGAGAAAAAATATTTTTGGAGAATTAAATTCACTAATTAATTTTTCTAAAGAATCTAAATCAAATAAATCTAGCCAAATAGCTCTTGCATCCTTCTCATTTAATTCTTCTCTAAAAAATCTATTCATCAAATCTACAAATTGACCAATAGACTCTATTCCGATATATTTCTTAAAATTAAAGTTTTTTCTTAGAGAAGGAAGAGAAAATCCATTCATTCCCGCACCTAAATCAATAATATTCTCAAAATTAGACGAAGGTGATTTTTTTACAATTTCTTTATAAAAAATATTATAATCTCTATTTTTACTCGAAATGTGTTTTGATAAAACTTCCTCCCAATTTGAAAGATCCTTAGGTTTTAAAACTTTATTAGTTAAAAAAACTCCAAAATATTTTCTTAAATAAGCTCTCGTTCCCTTAATCTCATTTTTATTTAAGAGAAGAGCTCTTTCTATCAACGAATCTGGAAGTTTTGAAAATTCTTTTTTCTTTTTAACTTCTAAAATTAAGTTATTTTTCATATCTAGCTAAACAAATAAGATTATTTAAATCTTTAAGAAAAGATTTATTAATGCATCAAACAAATAATTTATATGGAAATTAGAGGTTTAAGTTCATTTAGAGCAAAAAAATTATTAGAAAAACACGGAAAAAATGAACTAAGGGAACTAAATAGACGAGGACCTCTAAAAATATTTATAGATCAAATAAAAGGGAATTTTATAATTTATCTTTTAACATTTACAATAATTCTCTCCTTTCTAATTAAAGAAAATTTAACCGCATATACGATTTTAGCCGTAGTAATTGTTGTGGTTTTTATCGGATATCTTCAAGAATATAAAGCAGAAAAAATAATCCTTTCCTTGAGAAGTATGATTGTTCCCACCACCATTGTAATAAGAGACGGACTAGAAAAAGAAATTCCTACATCTGAAATAGTTCCGGGAGATATAATAATTCTAAAAACTGGAGAGAAAATTCCAGCAGATTGTTTAATTTTAGAGCAAAAAGAACTTTCGGTAAATGAAGCTATTTTGACCGGAGAATCAAAAGAAATCCATAAAAAATCTTACTCTGGAAAAGGAAATCCTAAGGAAGAAAATTTAATTTATATGGGAACTTTTGTGGACAAAGGAAAATGTATTGCAAAAGTTCTTGATACGGGAATGAGAACAAAGTTTGGAAAAATTGCAGGAATGATTACCAGAATTGAAAAGGACTTACCCCTCCAAGACAAAACTAATAAAATTTCAAAATATATG
>CAZHYK010000028.1:0-4793 GCA_964536715.1 Candidatus Woesearchaeota archaeon
CTGAAGAAAGTTTTAGAGATAATTTAGATAAAACTCTAGAAGTTTTAAAAAAGAAAGTTCCGATTTTTGAAGCAGGATTTAAGATTGATAGAATTTACTCTAGGGCAGATATTTTAAGACCTGTAGGAAATAAATGGGATATTATTGAAGTTAAATCTGCAACCTCTGTTAAGGAAATAAATTTACACGATGTTGCTTTTCAAAAATATGTTTATGAGAAAGCCGGATTAAAAATTAATAAATGTTATCTAATGCATATAAATAATGAATATGTTAAAAGAGGAAAGATAAACCCTAAGGAACTTTTTATTCAGGAAGATATAACTGAACAGATAAAACCTTATGAATTAGATGTTGAAGTAAATATTGATAAATTTTTAAAAATTATTGATGGGAGGGAACCGAATTTTGAAATTGAAGATTTTCTTACTTCGGTTTATGATAACATTTGCTTAGATGAATTTATGGACTCTCTCCCAGATGAAAGTATCTTTGAATTTTATAGAATGTTTACTAAGAAAAAAGTAGAATTATTTAAGAAAGGATTTGTTAGAATGATAGATCTTCCCGAGGATTTTAAATTAAATGAAAAACAAGAAATCCAGAGAAAGCTTGCTTTAGATAGAGGAGTTCATATAAATAAAAAAGGAATAAAGAGTTTTATTGATAGTCTTGAGAAACCAATTTATTATTTAGATTTTGAAACTATAAATCCTATTCTTCCGAAGTTTAATGGAATGAAACCTTATCAAAGAATTCCATTTCAATTTTCTTTACATATCAAAAATAATGATTTGAAACATATTTCATTTTTAGCCGAGGGAGTTAATGATCCTAGACCTTTATTTTTAGAATCTCTTAAGAAAAACTTAGGAGAGAAAGGAACTATCCTAGTTTATAATGAGAGTTTTGAAAAAGGAGTTCTGAGAGAATGCGTTCAGGCTTTTCCAGAATATCAAAGTTGGTATGAAGATAATATTTTTCCTAGAATAAAAGATTTACTGGATGTGTTTAAAGACTTTCATTATTATGACTCTAGACAAAAAGGTTCGGCTTCTATAAAAGCAGTTCTTCCGGTAATGTCTGATTTATCTTATAAGAATTTGGAACTAATTCAAAAAGGAGATGAGGCAAGTTATGAATGGGAAAGAGTTACCTTTGGGAAAGTTTCTAAAAAGGAAAGAGAAAAGGTTAGAAAGGCCTTAGAAGAATATTGTAAATTAGATACTCTTGCCGAGGTTGAAATTTTGAAGAAATTGAAAGAAATTGTTGATTAGTTAAACTATCCTCTAACTCCTGCAACTGCAGTAGGAGTTTCTATCTCAAAGTCTTCTCCTTTAAAAATTCCTTTCAGTTTGTTCCATAAGGAATTAATAGGAGAGAATATTTTAGAAACTATAGAAGGTTTTTTCTCTACTTTACATTTAGGGATTTCAAATTTTGTTTTTTCTGAAATTTGGATATTTTTAGAATCTAGATTTATTGTAGCAGAGGATTCATCTTCTACTGCTATCACATCTTCTGTTTGTAAAATTAGTTCTGAAGAGGCAGAAATTGTATTAACTCCCCTAAAAATAAATACTCTTCCATTTGATTCTATAATTTTCCCCCGATTTAAATCATCACAAGAGGGTTGCGGAGTTTTGATAACATTATAACTCCCTAACCAAATCATTGAAGCAAAATCGCAATTAGTATCTGTATCTTTAAAAGAGAGAGTTAAGGAATTTCCAATAAGATCTTTTTTATCGATGATAATTTTATCGCTTATTCTTTTTATATCTTGACAATTTGTTGTACTTAATTCTTTATTTAATTTTATTTCTTTTCCATTAAGAATTGCTTTTAGTTCTAACCCTGGAGCGTTCATATAAGAATATTTTAATTCTATAGATTGATTTTCTTTTATATCAAATGAAGAAGAGTCTAGTTTCAAATCTCTTAAACAAGAGATTGAAGTCCAAGTTTCTCCAGGTTTTACAGTATATTGTCTAACTATTTCATCGTCGTCAAATCCTCCTGTTTGATAAATTCCAGCATCAGTTTCTATTTCAGAAAAACAAGGATTTGCACAATTTAACTCATTACAACCCTCTATTTCTTTATCCGAACTAATTTTCCAATCTAAACTTTTTGCACTTACTCCAGTTAGTAGTAGAATTAAAATTAAGAGATAAAAATATTTCATAGATTTATGGAGAGTGTAGAATTTATAAGTTATCGTAAAGTTTGTTAATCTATTTTTATTTTATTCGGAGTGTTTTTCTTGTCCTCTTTAATAAACGTCCCCGGAAGGACTCTACTCAAACTTTGCATTTCGTAAAATATCCTAAAGAATTATTGTTTTACTCAAAGCGAAGTTTTCGCCTTCGACTTGTCTCAGTTTCTCGTCCTAATCAACTAAACGTCCCCGGAAGGACTCGAACCTTCGACCCTACGGTTAACAGCCGTATGCTCTACCTACTGAGCTACAGGGACATGAAATTAAAATAGAAAGGGTATTTTTAAAGGTTTAGTTATAAGTTTCCTAAATCCTTTTCTGGATTTCTTAGCCCTAAATCTTCTGAATTTAACTTTATTGAATTGAGATTTGCGTTTTGTTTTTCTAGATATGAGAAAACGTTTCCGTGTTTAGATCCTTGGATAAGAGAGATTATTCCTTGAATTCCTGCACTAAGATGTTCACTATCTATAATTAATCCGACCATGTTTGAATTTACCACTATCAATCCTCCAGTCAAAGTTTCAATTGTTCTTTTTGCTTTTCCGGATTTCCCGATTAGACGAGCTCTAACGTCTGTAAGATTTTTTCTAGGAGTATGATCCTTTATATTGATAAACTCTAGGTTAAAGTCCTTATTTGCGAGAATTAGGGCATCTTCTACATCAAACCCAAAGTCTATTGCGGTTAAGATTTTTTCAACTATAAACTCATTTAACTCTGAGCCTTTTATAAAAACAACATTCCCTTTAAATGAAATTTTTACTTTTATTTTAGATTCTATTTCTGGAATTGCTTTTCTTATCTTTCTAATATTTTCTATAACGAGTTGGTGTGTCATAATTCTTGTTCGTTTATTAAACTTTTAAACCTTCTTAAAATTCATTTTGAGAGATCGTTAGCAATCCATCTTTCTTCAATTTTTCAATTGCAGCTTTTGTATATTTGTAAAGAATATCTCCTTTGTCTGTATCAAATTCCCAGGGTTCAACAATAATGACGTCTCCTTCTCTGAGCCAAAGTTCTCTTCTTAATCTTCCTGGGACTTTGCAATTTTTTGTCGTTCCATCCATACAAGATACTAACATTCTTCCTGCTCCTACTCTTTGAGTAATTATTCCTATAACTTCTTTTCCTCTTGGTAGTCTAACTCTAATTGGAGCATCGGGATTGTATGCAGGACTAAAATTTCCCTTAGGTTTATTTGCCTTAGTTTTATCTTTAAATTTTACCATTCTTTATTATAATAGAATTCATTTTTAAATCTGTTGTTAGAAATAATCTTCAAGTTGCCAAAGATTCTTTCTTAATCTCCTGAATAATCTTGTCGCTTCCCCTTCTTTTTTACAATCTTTTTTTAAAATAGTTCTTATATATTTTTTATTCACCTGATTTAAAATATATGCATAAAATAATCTCTATCCTAGATTATATCCTTGAGTGTAAATAAATTCATCTTCCAATTTTTTAGGCAACATTCCTAATCTTTTTATAGAATCTGTATATGAGATCCCTTTTTTTGAGCCAATTGAAAGTAATCTGGTCTGTCAAAACTAGAATTTTCTCTCGAAGAATCCAATATCAATGATCCAAAAAAACCAATCATCTCCCCAATAGCTCCTACGAGTAAGGTTTCTTCTTTTTCTCTTTTATGATTAAATATTCTAGAAAGATTATAATGAAAGAAATGAGATGATTCCTCTCCAATATCTTCTTGAGAACTATCATTTAAAATAATTAAATTACTTTCATAAATAAAACAACTTCTAGAGTGTTCTCTTAAATCTTGAAGGTATTTTAAATGTTTATTTTTTAACCCTAGTTTATTTAAATCATCACTTTTTCTTAACCAAATTACCTCTGGAAGAGTATCCGTTTCTAATTCAAATTCCTCTTCTAATTCTCCTATGGCTTCATATATTCTATTTTCTAAAGATTCTTGTCTTCTTTTTTTCATCCAATTTATAAACAGAACTCCTTTTTATCCATTTATATATTTGAGTTATAATAAGATTTATAAATCTTTAAATCTGGTTCAATATAGAGGTTTTATGGCTAAGAAAAAATCTAGTTCAGTTTCTAAGAAGGGTGAAAAATTAGGGGAAGATTTAATTGAAGAGAAAGAAGAGACTAGGAAGGTTTCTAATCGATTTGTAAATTTTATGACTATAGTTTCTTTAATTGGTTTTACAGGTATAGCAATGAAATCCCTTTTTGAAAGGGATTTTACCGTATACGTAGAGGTCTTATGGTTGGTTTTTTTAGGACTAGGATTATTGATTGAATCTGATTTAAAAGAATTATTTCCTATGAAAGAAACTGGAGTTACTTCGGATAAATTTACAAAATTAGTTACTGCAGTGGTTGGAGCTCTTGCAATCTTTACGGGAATCGTTTCACTACCCTCTATAAATTGGACTACGCCCGCGATGATGGCTATAAAGGGGGTAATTGCGATAGTGGCGATAATCTTCATTCTAATAGAAAAAATAGTATCTAAGAGAGATAATTAAATAACATAAGCTTTATAAATCAACTTTTTCTTTTAAAAATATGTTCTATATAGTAGATG
>CAZHYK010000029.1:0-1489 GCA_964536715.1 Candidatus Woesearchaeota archaeon
ATATTTGGGGTTGGGCGAGTTGGAGAAGAGCTTGGGAAGGATATAACTCTGAATTAAAAGAAAAAGATTTTGAGGAAATTAAAAAATTAAATTTGAATTTTATTGAGAGAATTTTATTTAGGAAGAGAATGAGGGATACTATCCTAAAAAAACATACGTGGGATTTGCAACTTTGGTTTAAAATTTTAAAAGCAGGAGGACTATCTATTATTCCTAAAAGAAATCTAGTTAAAAATATAGGCTTTGATGATCTTGCATTAAATACTAAACCGAATAAATGGGATATTAAATATTTACAAAAGGAAAGAGGTAGTTTGAGATTTCCCCTAATTCATCCTAGTGAAATAAAACAAAATAGAAAACTAGATAGGAAACTTTTAGAAAAAGATTTAAAGAGAGTTTTATTGAAGAAACTATTTTAATACTCTTATTTTAACTCTTAATTCTACGATAACATTTCCAAAAAATCTTTTTAATATATTTAATATAGATTTAGGGATCCATTTGATAAATCTCTGGGGAACGGACCTTAGTTCCTTGATCTCAAATAAAGGTTTATTTGTAATATTGTAACTATTTCCTTCTATTAATTGTTTCATTGCTATTTCATTAAAAAAATTAACATGAGTTATATCTGCATATGCATAATAGGAATTATAATAGGGAACTATAATTTCTATTATAGCATTCTTTTTACAAACCCTCCAAAGATTTTCTAAAACCTTCCTAGGATTTGGTAAATGTTCTATAACATTATCTATAAGTACATAATCAAATTCAGATTCTTTCAGTGGGTAGGGAGACTTTAAAAAATCAAATGAAAAATCAATTCCATCTCCTTTTTGTAAATCTACATTAGTCCAACCTTCTTTCTTAGGCTTTATAATTTTTCCACAGCCAAAATTTAATTTTTTCATATTCTTAATATTCTCTTTAAATCTTTTAATACATTATCTAATAAATATTTCTTTTTAAACTCTTCTCTTATCTCTTTAGAAGATTCTACTTTTTTAATTCTCTTAATTAGTTCTTTAGAGATATTCTCCCAATCTCCCTTTTTTGAGACATAACCTAATTTCTTATTCAAGATGATCTCTTTAATTGAGGCGTTATCGTAGCTTAATGCTGGAATCCCATACATAAATGATTCAATAATAACTAGGCCAAAGGTTTCCTCAGGGTATGTTGTAGGAAAAATTAAATAGTTTGTTTTCTCTAAAATCTTAAATTTCTCTTTTCCATATTTTGGGCCTAGATATTTACACTCTCTCTCTAAATTTAATGAATTTAGTTCTTTAAAAAACTTCTTTTCAAAATTTGAGTCTTGAAATTTTCCTACGAAGGAACATTCAAATTCTATTTTTTTCTTTTTTAGTTCATTGCAAATATATAGAACATCTAAAGGCCCTTTTGTTTCAATCATATTAGAGAGGAATAATAATTGTAATTTTTTATTTTTCTTTCTTTCTTGGATAATTTTTTCAAATTC
>CAZHYK010000029.1:1589-4737 GCA_964536715.1 Candidatus Woesearchaeota archaeon
ATTAATGCTTCCGAATCTTCTTTTTCTCCATATATAGAAGTGAGAAAGTTTTTAGAAGAGTATTTCTCCTTAAAAAAAGAAAGTGCACTTGTAAGAGAGCTTTGGAAATTTAATTTTGCCTCTATTGCGAAAAGTTCTTGTTTATTCTGAATTATAAAATCAATTTCTTGTTTGTTTGTTGTTCTCCAAAAATTTACCTTTTTTTGTATTTTTAATAGCTCACTAAATAAAGACGTTTCAAAAGAATTTCCCTGAATATTTTTTGGAAACTCCCTTAAACTAAGAATATGCATTAAACCCGTATCTATAAAGAAAATCTTAGGAGTTTTAATAAGTTCGCTTCTGGTATTTTTATAGAACGGCCTAATTAATTTTAAGATATAGGTGCTTTCCAATAAGAAAATATATTCTGAAAGTGTTTTTCGGGATATTGATAGCGTTCTTGAAAGCTCGTTTAAGTCAAGGAGATTTCCAGATTGTGAAGCTAAAACCTCGACTAATTTATTAAAAGAATCTATATCCCTTATCTCTGCTAAATCTCGAATATCTTTTTTTATGTAGGTAGAAATAATCTGATTCAAATATTCTTTCTTTTTTTCTTCTGAAGACTCTAAAACAATTTGAGGGTAACCTCCGAAACGAATATATTCTTCATAAAAAGGAATTAATTCTTTGTTGATCAGTTCTATGTTCTCTTCAGAAAGTTTATATTCTTTCTCTTTGAATAAGAGGAATTCAGAAAAATTTAAAGGATAGATTTCAAAATTTATTGTCCTCCCTACCAAACTATTTTTAAATTTCTTTTTTATATCAAAAGAAGACGAACCTGAAACAATTAACTTTACTTCACTGAAATGATCATGAAATAATTTTAAAAAATTTGACGGATCAGAAAGATATTGAATCTCATCAATCAACAAGTACATCTTTTTTTTCCTATCCAATCCTTTCTGAATCAGATAGTTAAATGTCGTTTCTGCACCTTTCTCGCAAAGCTCCAAAAATTCCCTATTTTCCAAATCCATATAGAAATAATTTGTTTTTATATAATCTTCAATCAATATTTTAAGGATTGTACTCTTCCCAACCTGTCTTGCACCGTGTAAGACGATTATTTCCTTGCTTGTTATGAAATTCACTATCTTGGTTAAAATCTCTCGCTTATATAATTTGTATACCATAGTTATCATTTAACATAATAATTTGATAAGTATAGTTTATAAATCTATCCCCTTACCTCTATCTTTACCCTTCCAAAAATCAAATAAGTCAAACCTATAAAACTTCTCCAAACCTTTTGTTTAGAATATTTAAAATCTGTAATCAACCTATAAAACCATTCTAGATATAATTCTCTAATAATTTTTGGAGCCTCTTTTTTTCTTTCTAAAATGAAATCTAGTGCTGCTCCGACAGAGATAAATTTAGTTTCCTTAATCTTTTTTGAAAGTTCAAAAGAGAGAATTTCTTGTCTTGGATTTCCTACGCAAACAAAACAATATCTGATTTTTTTGGATTTTATCTCTTTTAAAAGTTTTTCTATGTCGTTCCTTGAATATTCCATTTTGGGAGCAATGTAGGGAAGTTTATTATAGGAGAAAAGATTTTTTAGAGGGATTTGGAAATTTGAGGAAATTTGCTCAAGATCTTTTTGAGAGCAATTTCCGACAAACATGATTTTTGATTTCTTTGAAATCGGATTTTCTAAAAAATTCCTCGTGAAGGTAGGACCTCGCAAACGAGGAATTTTTTTCATATTTTTCAGAGAGAGAAATAAGGATGGAGTTCCTCCATCCAAAAAATTTTCAACTCCTTTTTTTGTAACTGAATTTCTGAAAATTTTTTCTTTTCTAAAAAGATATATTCCTAAAGAATTTAAAAAATTTAAAATTTTTGTTTCTTTTTTATTTAAAATTTTCAAAGCATCTTGAAAAGATGCTTTTGTGAATTGGAGAGTTTCCATATTTACCAATAGAGAAGAGGGTTTTTAAATAGTTCTCAAATAAAGAAATATTTAAAAGTGTAGAAGAAGTGATTCAGTTATGGAAAAGGTTTTAATTACGGGTTCGGGAGGATTAATAGGTTCGGAAGCAGTTAGATTTTTCTCAAAGAAGGGTTTTCTAATTCACGGGATTGATAACAATATGAGAGAATATTTCTTTGGAAAAGAGGGAGATACCTCTTGGAATATTGATCGTTTGAAAACAGACGTGAAAAACTATGTTCATTTTGATATAGACATAAGAGATAAAAAAAGAATAGAAGATTTATTTAAGGAAAATGAATATGATTTAATAATTCATTGTGCGGCCCAACCTTCTCACGATTGGGCAGCAAAGGAACCTTTTAGCGATTTTGAAGTGAATGCTCTCGGAACATTAAACTTGTTAGAAAATTGCAGGATTTATTCTCCAAATGCAACTTTTATTTTTACATCTACAAATAAGGTTTATGGAGATAATCCAAACAGATTGCCTTTAGTAGAAAAAGAAACTAGATATGAAATTGAGGAAAGCCATCCTTACTCTCGGGAAGGAATAGATGAGTCAATGTCTATAGATCAGTGCAAACATAGTTTATTTGGAGTCTCTAAATCTTCTGCAGATTTACTAGTACAGGAATATGGAAGATACTTTGGATTGAACACTGTCTGCTTTAGAGGAGGTTGTTTGACAGGTCCAGCGCATAGCGCGGTTGAACTTCATGGATTTCTAGCATATCTTGTTAAGTGTATTGCAACTGGAAGGAAATATAGAATAATAGGGTATAAGGGAAAACAAGTCAGAGATAATATTCATTCTCATGATTTAGTAAATGCATTTTATCATTTTTATAAAAATCCGAAGAAGGGAGAAGTGTATAATATCGGAGGATCTAGATATTCTAATATTTCTATACTTGAAGCAATAGAAAAAATAGAAAAAATATTGGGGAAAAAAGCGATTATTGAATTTGATGATAAAGCCCGAGAGGGAGATCATATATGGTATGTCTCAGATGTTTCAAAATTTCAAAAAGACTATCCTGAATGGAAATATGAATATGATATTGATAGAATAATTGAAGAAATTTGTAAGGTTTTTGAAAAAAATTGATTAGTTAACTTTTTCTTTTTTTGAGAGAGAAAGTTAGAAGATTATTTAGAATA
>CAZHYK010000030.1:0-4202 GCA_964536715.1 Candidatus Woesearchaeota archaeon
TATTTCTAACAGCATTCAATCCAGTCCAATTATAAATTTCACACCAACCATCATTCTCAACTGTCGGAGCAGGGCAAGGCGAAGGATCTACAATCCAATCAAACTCTATTCCCGAACTATTTACAACCTTCAAATCAAAAATATCTCTTGTTCCCCCCATTCCAGTCAATAGAGTCCTATACAAACCCTCTTCGGAAATATTAGAAATCTCTGAAATTTTCTCATTCTCATTTTCCCCATAAATTTCTAGAGCTCCACTTCCCCTAACATAAACCGTAATATCATTATTCTCATTCAACTCTCTTTCAAACGTAACTCTAACATATTCTCCCTCGTTGATTGTTTCACTCCAAACTTCATCCTGTTCTCTAACAGCTTCATAAACATCAGAAATAAACTCTCTTTCCGAGTCTAAATGAACCGCCTTAGTGATTAAAATAAGTTCATAGTTTTGAACAGAAAGCCCAGGAACATTCCACTCAATATAATCAATCAAACCATTCCCATCAGAATCATAAGCCTCAAATTTAACCCTCTCTTGAATTCCATCACTAGTTCTATAAAGTCGCACTAAGCTAGAATCTCTAACCTCGTTAGGTAACTCGGTATAAGCCAAAACATTTTCATAATGTACCTCATCAGGACCAATAATATCAATTTCTTTCCTAGAATCACTAATCCCCCTCTCTTTGGAATAAGGAGCAGGAGTATAATATTCAATAACTAATTCCTCATCAATAGAGTCTTCAATTTTTAATTCAATCTCACTCAAATCTTCAGAAACAACAAGCCCGGTAAATTTAGCCAGAGAAAGAACTCCATTAAATAATTTCTCAAAGAAAGAAAAAACACCATTGCTAACCCTATTATTGAAAACAACATTTCCAGTAATTAAATTATCTGAAGAAATTTTTTCCTTTTTTAATTTATTTCTATGCCTGTAATCTGTCTTAACACGAGGAGTTATATCTTCTCTCTCTAAGCTAGATTCTTTAGAGACTGAAATATTTTCTGCAAGAGAGGGAACTTTCACAACAACTTCCGAAATATTATTTCCTTCGACTCTAACAACTTTCTCCCACTTTACTTTCTCCCCAATTCTCGCCGAATGCTGAACAAGAGTCTCTTCAATAATTATCGCCATATCGTTTTCAAGAGTTTCATTTTCCAAGGTTAAATTTTCTTCAGTAGTTTCATTTAGGGTTTCATTCAAGGTTTTATTTAAATTTTCTTCAAAAGTTTCATTAGAAATAATTTCTCCCCCTCCAACATCACTAATATTTGGTAAAATTTCTAATAAATTATTTTCTTCTCCGATAACTTCATTTTCCTCTTCCGAAAAATTAATTTCATCAGAAAAATCATCTTCTTCATCAAAAATTTCAGATTCATTTTCTTCCAAATTATTTTCACTATTATCAAAATTTTCTCCAATAGCTTCAATAGAATTTTCTCCCTCTAAGTCCGAAATATCCGATGGAGAGTTTTCCTCTCCAGAACTACCCTCAGGAGTATTTTCATTTCCTCCCGAGGATTCTTTCCCGGAATTCTTAGAGTTTTCAGAATTGGAAGTTTCAACAGATTGAACTCCTTCAGAAGAATCTTGTAAAACATATCCCGTGATTTTAGAATAAAATTCTCTAAGTTCATTTTTAGAATTTTCCGAATAGTTAATAAAAAATAAACCGCTAACTAATAAAAATATTCCAATCAAAAAAAATACCCATAGAAAATTTTTCTTAGTTTTTTCCTCCTTTTTCTTCCCTAAATAAACCGTAATAATCTTATCCCCTACACGTTTATTCTCATATAAATAAGGTCCATATTTTTTTCCATTCCTATAATAATATTTTTCAAACACCATCCTGTTTTAACCTACTAAAATAAGAAAAAACAGGTTTATAAATTATTTGTTTTCTTTTACCCTACAAAAAAAACACTGAAAATTCCTCTAAAATATTCTAAAAAATAAGCAGAGTAAGATTTAAATATCTCAAAAATTTAAAAGACTAAAAGAGATGTCAAATAAAGCAAAAGGTTCCAAAGCTGAAAGAGAATTATTTAAATTATTTGTAGATAATAATTATCGTGTAGTCCGAGTTGCTGGTTCAGGGACAATGGAAAATGCAGATTGTGATTTACTCGCCGGAAAAACCGGAAAAAAATATTCAATAGAAGCAAAATCTACAAAGAGTCCAAATAAATATATTTCAAAAGATCAGATAGAAAGATTTATGATTTTTTCAGAAATTTTTGAACTTACTCCTGTAATCGCAATTCGATTTAACCGAGAAGGATGGTTCTTTCTCTCCCCAAATCAACTAGAAGAAACCGAAAAAAACTACGGAATCAGTTTAAAAAAAGCAAAAGAAATTGGAAAGAGGTTTTCACAATTCTTTGACTAAAATGGAAAAGAGAATTATTTTATTTAGTTTTCTTTTTTTGATTTTGATTTCATTTATTTCGGCAGAGTGTTTAGAAGGGCAGATAGATATCAACACGGCTTCTGAAGAAGAATTGACTAAACTGGTTGATATAGGACCTTCAAGAGCAAAAGATATAATCAACTCTAGACCTTATAAGTCTATAGAGGAATTAACCAATGCTAAGAATATTGGAGATATAAGATTGAAAAATATTATGGAAGGAGAATTTAAGCCTTGTGTTTCTTCTTCGACTATTCCTGAATCAGTTACTACAACTAACGAAAACTCTTCCGAAGAAGACTCTCCCGAAGAAGAACTTGTAGATTTAACTTCTCAAAAAATAAATCTAAATAATGCAACTCTGGAAGAACTAATGAAAATTACTGGAATAGGAAATGAGAAAGCTCAGGACATAATAGATGCGAGACCTTTCTGCTCTCTAGAAGATTTGTTAAAAGTTAAAGGAATAGGAAATGCAACCCTAGATAAAATTAAACTTCAGGATCTTGCATTTGTGGAACCTTGTGAGTCAGAGGAAGACGAAGAAATAGTTGAACTAACTAGAAAAGAAACCAAAACAGAAACCACAGAAAGTGTTTTAAACCTTGCAAAACCTCAAACTATAAAGGAAAGTTCAACAGAAAAAGTTATCTATCAATCAAAAACAGAGGTAATAAGAAAATATTCTATCTACTTCTTTTCAGCTTTATTGGTAGTAATTATTTTCTTAATAATAAAAAAATAATGGCAGAAAAAAAAATCCAAGCAGCAATAATTGTAGAAATTGCAGGAAGACCGGCAGACTATGTTAAACAGAGTCTAGAAACTCACGTCTTAAATCTAAATAATTTTGAAGATCTAGAGGTTGTTTCAAAAAAGATTTCAGAACCAAAACAACTTCAAAACCAAGATGCATTTACCTGCTTCGCAGAAATAGAATTTAAAGTTCCGACTTTCCAAAAATTACTTGACGTAATTTTTGACTTTATGCCTTCCTCAGTTGAAATTATTGAACCTGGAAAAATTGAAATGGATTCCCAAGAAGCAACAATGTTCACAAACAACCTAACTGGAAGATTACATCGCTACGACGATATAGCAAAAATGGCCCAATTTAGAATAAGACAACTCACCGAAGAACTTAATCACTACAAACAAGAAATACAAAAACTAAAATCAATCCCAAAAGAAAAAGGTACAAAGCTAGCAGATAAAAAATCTAAAAAAGATTCTAAAGAAAAAACTAAGAAGAAAACTAAAATTTAGGTTTAACCTTTGCTCCACTATATTTTTTATAAAAGAAGTATCCTAAAGCTCCCGCAGCAACCAATGCTAAAAACCCGATTACATAATTAATGGAATTACTTTTTTCTTTTTCCTCCTTAGGCGATACACAAGTTCCTCCCACACAACAGAAATCAGATCCTACAAAACCTACACTTCCTCCCTTACAAGTTTGTCCCGATAAAGGAACACACCCCACATCCAAGCAACTTTCTAAATTTTCATAACCTCCAATAATAGAATCAAACTCCTCTTCATCTGAAAAAACTAAAAAAGATAAATTCAGAAAAGATTTAAAATCATTAAAATTAAATATAATCTCCCCCTCAAAATTAGCCCCATATTCTGAAAAAAATTCAAAATTAAACGAAACTTCCTCGTAAGGCAAAAGAGAGATAGTATCATTAAAGAACAATTTTTCTGAGGAAGAACCTATGTTTAATTCAATAGTTTCATTAAGTTTATTTAAAATTGAAATGTTAAAAAAAGAAG
>CAZHYK010000031.1:0-3873 GCA_964536715.1 Candidatus Woesearchaeota archaeon
CTACAAAAGATTTATAAAGCTATTTTTATAAAATCTAGTATGGCACAAGAAGAAAGAAAAATTGTAGTTCCTGGAGAGATTATTGTTAGTGGGGATGAATTTTTACCTGGTGACGGAACGCGAAGAGAAGGAAATAACATTTTAGCAAGTAGATATGGTCTTGCAGATATTTCTGATAGAATGATTAAAATTATTGCTCTTTCTGGAAATTATGTTCCTCGGAGAGGAAATGTAATTGTAGGACAAGTTTCAAACATTACTTTCAGAGGATGGGTTATAGATTTTGGAGGACATTTTAATGGATTTTTACCTCTAACCGAGGTTCCTAGATTCATAAATAAAGGAGAATTAAGAAGCTATTTAGATTTTGGAGATGTTATTTGTGCTCAAATTCTTGGAGCCGATGAAACAAGTGTAGATTTAAGTATAAAACAAAGAGGATTTGGAAAACTTGAAGGAGGGCAGTTATTGGAAGTAAACCCTAATAAAGTACCTAGGATAATCGGTAAGGAGGGAAGTATGGTAAAATTAATAAAGGAAAGTACTAATGCTGATGTAGATGTCGGACAAAACGGAGTTGTCTGGATCTATGGAGATAAAATTGAAGACGAATTAAAGGCTAAAAAAATAATTGAGTTTATTTGCGAAAATTCATTTATATCTGGATTAACTGAAAAAGTGGAGGAATTTGTTAAAACATTATAATGGTGGAAACTAAATATCCTACAAGAATAGATGGAAGAAAGTTCGATGAACTTAGATCCATCAAAGCAAAAATAGGAATAGTTCCTAGTGCTGATGGAAGTGCAATGTTTGAATCTGGAAAAACAAGAGCAATTGCCGTTGTTAGAGGACCTAGATTATTACATCCCCAACATATGCAAAATCCTCAAAAAGGAATTTTAAGAGTTACATATCAAATGATGTCTTTTTCCGTATGGGATAGAATAAAACCTGGGACTTCTAGAAGAGGGCAGGAAATTTCAAAAGTATTAGAGTGGGCTCTTTCAGAAGTTGTAGATTTAGAAGCCTTTCCAAATTCAGTAGTAGATATTTTTATCAATATTCCTCAAGCAGATGCAGGAACAAGAGTTGCAGGTTTGAACGCTGCAGCAATGGCTTTAGCTCAAGCTGGAGTTCCTATGAAGGAAATGGTTTCTGCAATAGCGACTGGAAAAATTGATAAGTCAATCGTGGTAGATGTTGATAAGTATGAAGAAGATTTTAAGGAAGGAGAAGGATCTACAGATATTCCAATCGCATTTAGTTCAGTAAATGAAAAAGTTGTACTTCTACAACTAGATGGAAAAATTTCACCTAAAGAGCTAGGAGAGGCAATTAAAATAGGAAAAGAAGCCTGTAAGAAAATTCTTGAAATTCAAACAAAAGCATTAAAAAACCCTGGGGAGGAAATAACTTTATGATATCCAATATTCAAAGAAAAAGAATTTTAGAATATCTTTCTGAAGGAAAAAGATTTGATGGAAGAGGACTATTAGACTTAAGAGATATTGAAGTTAGTGTTGGAATAAGTGAAAATGCAGAAGGATCTTGTTCAGTTAAATTTGGAAAAACTGAAGTTTATGTAGGTGTTAAACTTGGACTTGCTACACCTTATCCTGATAATCCTGATGAAGGATCTCTTTCAACAACCTTAGAATTAGGGCCAATGGCTGATGATAATTTTGATTTAGGACCTCCAAAAATAGATGCTATTGAGATGGCTAGGGTTGTAGATAGAGGAATTAGGGAGAGCGGTTTTATAGATTTTAAGAAACTTTGTATTAAGGAAGGAGAAAAAGTTTGGCAAATTTCTCTAGATATTTATGCAATAAATAATGATGGAAATCTATTTGATATAGCTTCATTAGCTTCGCTAATAGCATTGGCTAATGCAAAATTACCCGTTTATAATGAAGAGAAGGGAAAAATTGAACACGAATTTACAGAAGATTCTCTTCCATTAAATAAAGATTTAATGTCATTCAATTTAACATTCTACAAGATCGGAGATAAATTTGTTTTAGATCCTACAAGAGAAGAGGAAGAAATTGCAGATTATAGGTTAGCAATTGCAATTGCAGATAATAAAGGCGAGGCAAGAATTACTGCAATGCAAAAAGGGAAGGAAGGAGCAATTTCTATGGAAGACATTGAAGAATTAGTAAAATTAGTAGATGAACAATATAAAAAATTATTTCCTAAAATATCGGAGCTAGTATGGAAAAAGTCTTAGAGAGTTTTACAAAATATGAAAGAGCTAGAATTCTAGGAGCTAGAGCTTTACAAATTTCTATGGATGCTCCGGTTTTATTAAAAATGTCCGAAGAAGAATTAGAGAGTTTAAATTTTGATTCCTTAAAGATTGCACAAAAAGAATTAGATGAAGGGGTTTTACCAATTTCTATCCATAGACCTCTTCCAAAGAAAAGAGAATCTAAACTCAAGGCTTTAAAGATTAATTCGGATATAAATGATAGTTCTGAAAGTGCGGAATTAGATAGCGATGATGGTCTTGTCCAGGAACTTGGGGAAGAATTTGAATCTGAAGAAGATACCTCTACAAGTGAGGAAGAATAATCTTTAATCTAATATACTCTATTATATATAATCAAATAGATTTATAAATAACATTTTTCTTTTATTGATATGTTTATAAAAGAGGTAGAAGCGGAGCTTGTAAAAAATTCTCGAGAGGAATCAACAATTCAGGTAAAGGTAAAAACTTTCAAGGGAGTTTTCATTTGTTCAGCTCCTTCAGGAAAATCAAAGGGAAAGCATGAAGTTCAGGATTATAATCCTTCAGGAATTAGAACTTCCTTAAAACTAACAAATATTTATCTAAAGAAATTTAAGAATAAAAATATTCCATTAAAAGAATTTAATGATTTAGTTAAGATAGAAAATTCTATGAAGAATTTTGAAAAAGAGAATGGAATTTTAGGAGGTAATATTTTCTATGCTATTGAAGGAGCATTATTAAAGGCAGCTGCAAAAGAGAGAAATGTTCCATTATGGAAATTCATTTCAAAGAAAGCTAAACCTTCTCTACCTAAACTTGTAGGGAATGCAATAGGGGGAGGACTACATACCAGAGTAAAAGGAAAAAAACCTGACTTCCAAGAATTTTTGTTTCTTTCAAAAGAAGGCCCAGTTTCTAAGGCAGTTACAAAAAATATTCTAGCATATTACGACGCTAAAATGAGAATTAGAATTAGGGAAAGAAAATTTAAGATAGACACTAATGATGAAAATGCAATTATTTGTTCTCTAACGAATCAGGAAATTTTAGAACTTATGCGAGATGTTGCAAAAAGATATAAATTAGAAATTGGTTTAGATATTGCTGCTTCAAGTTTTTACGACGAAAAAAAGAAATTTTACGATTACAAGAATAAGAGATTTTATAGAACTGCCGATGAACAAGTAGAATATGTTGCAAATTTAATTAGTGAGTATGGAATAAAATATGTTGAAGATCCTTTTGAGGAAGAAGACTTTATTTCTTTTAAAAATCTTAGAGCACTTCTAAAAGAGATTGGAGTAGATTCTCTAATTGTTGGAGATGATTTAACTGTAACAAATTTAGCAAGATTGCGAAGAGCTTTCAGAGTTGAAGCTATTAATGCAATTATTGTAAAACCAAATCAAATTGGCTCGCTAGTAGAGGTATCTAAGGTTATGGAATTCTGTAAACAAAATAATATTACAACAATCTTTTCACATCGTTCTGGAGAAACTCTAGATAATATTCTTGCAGATTATGCAGTAGGCTTTGGAGCAGACTATATCAAAACCGGAATTATGGGAAGAGAGAGATTAATAAAACTTAGAAGGTTGATAGATATTGAAGAAGATTCAACGCTAGACCAA
>CAZHYK010000032.1:0-3693 GCA_964536715.1 Candidatus Woesearchaeota archaeon
GATTAGTTAACTTTTTCTTTTTTTGAGAGAGAAAGTTAGAAGATTATTTAGAATAGATCGGTAGAGATTATTGACGGGAAAAATCAATCGTAAATATTTTTTCTATGACCTATTTTTAGGATTATAATTGTATCTCTGATTATATCAAAAATAACTCGATAATTTCCGACTCTTATTCTGTAGGAGGACTCTCCCTGTAATTTTTTTATTTCTTTTGAGAAAGGGTCTTCAGACAACTCTCTAATCTTCAATATAATTCTTCTTGCTAAATTTATTTCTAACCTTTCAAGATCCCTGTCTGCTTTTTTATCCCAAATTATTTTAAAACTCATAATCCAAATCTCTTTTCTATTTCTTCCTGACTATAAAATTCTCCTTTCTTTATTCTTTCTCTTGCCTCCTTGATCTCCAAGATTGTTTTCTGAGATAATTTAGGTTCAGTCTCGCAGGTTTTTGCAATGTGAATAAGTTTTCTAACTAATTCATCATAACTTTCACTCTTATATTGTTTAAATCCATCTAATTTCTCTTTCGTTAGTTTATCTATTCTAATTGTAGTTTCCATATACATTTGTATACAAAAGTAGATTATTTAAACCTTTCTTTCTCTCTGTTAAATTCAGCCTTTATCAAGCATTTCCCCTTTTTTATTTTTCGTTTTGATTAGACCTCTAATCTCTCTTTCAAAATAATTAACTAGTCCATCATCACCAGTTTCCTCTGCCTGTTCTTGCTTTCTTCTATGAAATTCTATTTGTCTTTCTAGGGATTCTATCCCTTTTGCTAGTCGTTTTTTACGCTTTGTCATATTTTAGTATTTGCTTTTCTAAGAAATTAAGCAATTTTAAACTTTCGTCTTTTTTGAGAATATAACTCTCTTTCTTGTCTAATTTAACTCCTTGATATATCTTATAGAGTTTTCCAAAGTTTAAACCTTCAGAAGTTAGGAAGGATTTGAATCCGATTTTTGTACTTGGTAATTTTTTTAACAAACAAGAAATTATATAGAATCCTCTTAGTCGTAAAATTAAAGAGTAGATGCTGTTCTCGTCTAAGGTTTCATCTAAGTTAAAGAGACTTTTGTTTATTTTTAGAATTCTTTTTGAGGAGTCTA
Organism: Candidatus Woesearchaeota archaeon; assembly: GCA_964536715.1. Lineage (GTDB taxonomy): Archaea > Nanobdellota > Nanobdellia > Pacearchaeales > GW2011-AR1 > CAKZRD01. The sequence goes on from CAZHYK010000032.1 coordinate 1,115, forward strand.
TATAAGATTTAATCGCTTTCTTGTTGAAATCTTGACGCAATAAATTATCAAGGAGGGGTTTATTTAAAATTGTCTTTGCCTCTAAGAGCATCGGAAGAATATTTAATGGATTATTTTTTATTGCAGATTCAACAGATTTGAGAGGATAGATAGAGACATTATACTTTCCGAGGACAATACTCTTCTTAATAGTATTTGAGATTGCGATGATGTCTATATCACTTTCCACATCCTGTTCTTTTCTAGCATAACTTCCAAATAGATAAATTCCGATAATGTCTTCTAAAAAAGGATCTAATATTTCTAAGCTATCTTTCTTAATATTGATTGGTTTCTCAACTAGTTTTACCTCTACATATCCATTCAACCACTCTTTCGGAAGAAGAACTCCCGCAGAGTTTCCGACTCTTATTGTATTCCTAAATAGCTGTTTTTCCATGTTATAACTATGTTATAACTACTTATAAATCTTTCTTTTAAGAATGTGTTTATTCTAATAATTTTAGGACATTTGGGAAATAAATCTTACTATTATTAAACTCAATGTTAATTTTAGTAAGATTTTGGAAAAATAGAGAAATTATATAATTTCTTAAATTTTACTATTTTAAAATTAAAATAAATCTTTAAAAAGAAAATATTGCAAATTTCATTTATGAAATTTGAGAGATTCGCATTTGTGTTCTTTTTGTTAGGGATATTTCTAGTTGGAAGTGTTTTAGCTGATATTAATAAGGGAGAGGTTGAGTGGACTAATGTTCCTGCAAACGGATGTAGAAGTTTTGAAAATGAAACTCACTCCGGACAGGTTTGTGCCGAGTTTAATGGAACGGGATGGAATACAAATATTACTGGAATAAATATTTCTAGCGAGGAACCTTTTGGACCTTTACTTGGATTTGTCTCTGTAAGTGAAGCAACACAAAAAGACTACAACATCCAAGAAATAGATGTAACTGCTCAAATGGCTGCAACGGAGTATTGGGCAGAAATAGAATTGAATACTTCCAATGATAATCTAAAGATTGATTTTGGAGATGTTGAGAAAGGAAATATTTATGCTCAAAAATACAAAATTAAGGCAAGGGGAAATATCGACATAAGAGTTACACCTACTTTGAGAAATCAAAATGATAATATATTTTCAAATATCGTTTTAGGAATAACCCCTGGTGGAACTCATAAGAAAATAGGAGAATTTAGCCTTATATACAATCTTACTCAAAATAAAAGTAATTGGATGGTATTAAATTCTGCAGGACTTAGAAATTTCAGTACAACAAATCAAGGAGAGCATAGTATAAAACTAGATCTAAAAAACTTTGAAGGAATAATCCCCTTTGACGAAGAAAGAAATAATACAATAAAATTCTTAATAACTCCAATTTGGAACGAGAATGCAGGAAGAAGAATTGATTAGTCCTAAATATTCCTATGAAAAAACTGATTATTTTTTTGATTTTAATTTTCTTAATAATGGACTTTTCTTCTGCAATAAAAATATCTCCGACACAACAAAAAATTGTGATGAAACAATATGAAACTAAGTGTGTGAATATTTGGGTTTTGCCTTATGAAAATTATTTGGTGAGTTCTAAATGGGCGATTAATGGAAAAGGAGATTTGTCAAAATATGATTTAACGAAAGAAAAAATAAAATTAGACTTTAATTATAGTTCCTCTTCAGACGGAAAATATGAATTTTGTTTTAGTCCAAATAGTGAAGGAATTTTATCAGGGATTATTTATTTCTATTCAGAAGATTCAATGGTTGAAATTGGAAGTTGGATTGATTTGGAGGTTGAAGGAATTCCATTTACCGAAGAGATTGAAAGAAAAATAGTTTCCCTGACAGGAAATTCTATAAAGGATATTGAAGGAAAAGAAATTGCGTTAGGAGGAATTTTTGTTTTGCTTTTAGTTGTTTTGGTTTTTGTGGTTTTCTTTGTTAGGGGAAACGCCCGAGGGAAGATTTGAACTCCCGACCCCGTCCTTAGGAGGGACGTGCTCTATCCAGGCTGAGCTACCCGGGCTTAAAAATCTTAAGAAACATTCATTTAAAAGAACTTCTTTTTAATGTGGGAGGGAGTCCTAAAAAACTTCTTTAAAGTTTTTGGGAACCTCGCTAATTAGTTTTTCTTTATTAGGAGGAACTTTCTTTTTTCTAAAAAGAAAGGAGTTCATTGAAGTGATTCGAACCTTTTCGAATCCTTTTTAATGTGGGAGAGAGGATTCGAACCCCCGAAGGCATAAGCCACAGGATCTTAAGTCCTGCCCGTTTGACCGCTCCGGCACTCCCACGTATAGTTTTAACTTATTTCTTCCTTTTAAAAGTTTGTTTTATCAAATAGTAAGATTTAAAATAGCCTAAAATTGTTATTATCTTATGCGTGGATAGTTCAGTGGTAGAATGCTAGCCTTCCAAGCTTGTGACCCGGGTTCGAATCCCGGTCCGCGCATTTTTTGGTATTCTCACCCTTCGGTTCTCATTGAAACGAACCTACAGGCTCAGAAAATTTATTATTTTCTGGGACTTCAACTTTTTAAGATTGAAGTGTTCGAATCCCGGTCCGCGCATT
>CAZHYK010000033.1:0-3631 GCA_964536715.1 Candidatus Woesearchaeota archaeon
TGTCCTACATCCCAGGTAACTCCAATTAATTTTTCTGCTTGTTTTTTAGCTTCAGATTTTGACATTCCGAGTTCTTGAGTAGCCTTATTAACAAAATTCTCTCTTGCCTTTTCTACCACTACTTTTAAATCTTCTCCGGTTGTTAAAAGAGATTGTCCGGCAGGATGATTTTCAATACTTATAATTGGGGAATTATTTTTAAATTTTTTGTAGGATTCAAATGCAATATCCCCAAACGATTCTGCAGATTTTTCCCTTGCAAATTCTTCAAGAGGCTTGTATAGATTTGCATTTACATTCTTCATTATATCTATTCCTTTTTGTATATCCTCTGCAAATTGTTCCATCTTGTCTGGATTTTTCCCTAAATTATCATAATCTTTTATTTTCTTAGCCATTTCCTCCGCATATTTTCCAAGTTCTTTTTTTTGTTTTTCATCTGCATTTTCATAAGCAGTATTAAAGAGATTTTTTAGTCCATTATATGCTCCTTGTAAGTGACTTTCTTCATAGTTAAAATCTCCAAGATATTGTTTTTTATATTCTTTATACATTGGATGATCTATGCCTAATTTTTCTATTTCAATTCTTTCTTCAGGAGATATTTTATTCTTAATTGGATTTATATGAGAGTCTCTTGTTGCAAAATATACTTGCTGACTTATTTGTTGGAGAGAATCTGTCCACCCTTTTTTATTTATTCTTTCTAGTTCTGCTTCTGCATTAAATTTAATATGTTTTCCTGTAAATTGCTCTCCTTCAATTTCTGGAAAATATCTTCTCTCATCTTTTAATTGACCTATTTTTCCATTAGGACCGACAATTAACATAGATTTTGTTTTCTCATCTCCTCCTTCTTTCATCTTTAAATTTGCCTGAGGAAGTCCTACTGTGGAAGCATGCATTGTTACAACTAGATTTCCATTAGGTAGTGATCTTTGTCCCCTTTCAATTGCGTGAAATAGTTGTTTTTTTGCAATATCTTGATTCATTTCACTCCAACCCTGTTCTGTAATTCCGGTAGGATCAATCATTGGCGCATGCATCGTAGGTTCCACATTTAAGAGTTTAGACATTCTATGGATTTCTTCAAATTGTTGCTTTGGCATTGCATCCATAACATCGGCAGAATGCGTAGCGATTTCAAAATTCTTAATACCTGTATTGAGTTGTTGAGAAATTACTTTTACTTGATCTGCAGTTCTTGCATCCAATGCTGTTCCTATTGTTGAAAAATCCATTTTATATCCGGTAAAATTTTCTGCAGGCTTATAACCACTAAAATTTCCATATTCAGGACTGAAAGAATTATATCCTCCTTTGTAAAAGTTATCTAGATAATCTACCATCTTTTATTCTCTTTTAATGTAATTGTAATTTAAAAGACTTTGCTTATTCTCTCACCTTCATCTGATTTTTTCTTCCAAGGATCTAGATTTTCATATCTTTTTTGTTCTTGATATTCTATTTGTTTTGCTTGAGGGCTGTATCGATTATCTTCAGATAGTCTCATTGAAGGGCCTCTATCAATGACATTAGATTTAGTATCTTCATTTATTATTAATCCAATTCTTTGAAAATTGTTCTTATATTTATTATCTAAGTTTTCTTTTAAGGAATCTTGAGAATAGTTAATTTTCTTATTGGAATACAGAGATTTATCTTCTTGAGATTTTAGTTTTTCTTTTGGAACTCTTTCTTCTAAATTTTTAGAATCTTGTTCATCAAATGTTTCTTCCAAGGAAGTTATTATTTTCTTAGTTTTTTCATTTTTAATTTTTATAAAAGAATCATTCAATTCTTTTTCATCTTCATTATTAGATTTCGTTTTTGAATTTTCTTTTTTTTCTACTGAATCTGTTTCTAGAAGTTTTTCAATAGTTTTTTTATCTAGATTTGTTTTTTCTGTATCGGTGTTTTTTTCCATGCTATTTTAAGGGAATTAAACTTTAGATAACTAATTGAAATCTAGCTATCAAATTCATCCGGAGAGGATGCCATTCCGTGCGCTTTCTTGTAGATGTCATATACAGCATATAGAAATCCTTTCGCAGATTTTTCTGCTTCACTTCTTGCATATCCCTCTACATAACTATCTCCTTTGATATCTCCTGGTTTTTCAGGTTTATCCTTTTTTTTACTCTTTGATGAACTTCCTTTGAATATATCAAAAAGAGCAGAAAATGGATTTATATCATCTTGGTTTTTTTTCTCTTCCTTTTCCTCTTTTTCTTCTTCATCAAGAAAGTGATCTATATCTTTTTGGAGTTGTTCAAGGGCTTTATCACTTTCTTCCTGAACAAATGAAAATCCCAATGCTTTTTCTTCTGCCTCTCTTAATTTGTTTAAGATATCTAATTCTTCCGAGTTTAAGGCATAAGCATCGAATGATATATCAACTCTTCCTCCAAATCCATAAGCCATATCTCCTTTTTGTGAAATTCTCTGACTATAATGTCCACGATATTTAAATGAGACTAATAAGACGGCATTATAATCTCTAGAAAGTTTATGATTATTGAATGGTTTATCTAGTTTGATTCCTTTTTTTGCTAAGAGTGTTAGTTCAAACATTGAAGTAGAGAATGCATTTACCATCGCTGCATTTTTTTCAAATCCTTGTTGTCTTAATTTTTCTGCAGATTCTAAATATGGTCTTACCCAGGAAGTATACAGTCTCAAGGTTTCTACCTGTGTTCTAAGATAACTCTTTTCTACTTGAAACCTTTTTCTTATTTCTGATTCTGAAAGTTCTACCCAAATGTTAAATTCTGCGATTTTTTGTCTAAGAACATTTTTTACTCTTTCATTCAAATCAATTTCATTTCCATTCATATCTTTTAATCTTTCATCTTCAATCATTAAGAAAGAGTCTATTAAGAGTGCAAAAGGGCTAGCAGAAAATGCCATAGCTTTTATTCCGGTGTTTCCTTTTTTTGAATCTACATTGTCCATCCAAACTTGTTTTAATCCTTGTATTGCTGCATACTTTTCTATTTTGTTTTTTGAATGAGCGTTATCATATTGTTTAATTCTTATCTCAAAATCTTTCAAATCGTATATTAATTGAATAATTGATTTTGTTACCTGATTAATTGCTCCTAAATATGTCATTGCTTTTTCTTGCGCGGTGCCGGCTTTTCGCCCGTATTCATCAAAGGAACCGGAGCCAGGAGTTGCCATAAAATTATCAGTTACTTTTTCTATTTTATATCCTGCATCTTGGATAAAATCTAAAATCCAATAGTAGATAGGTTCAAGTTGATTCGTTTGAGCATCATAGGTAAGACTATAGGATAAGAGAGATTTTGGTTTTATAGATTTTATATCATCATCGTTTGTTTTTTTTAATAGCGTTAGGGTTTCCTTTATGTTTTCAGCTTCACTAAGTAATTTTTTAAATTTCTTTTTTGCCTTATCGCTTCCAGAGGAATGAATATCTGGACTAACGATTTTTATTAGATCTTTAATATCACCCATAATTTATATAGGATATTGCTATTTTTAAAGATTTGCTGAACCCCTCGAACTCCCCTTCTTTGAACTCCTTTCTTTTTAGATCTAGAAAATTCTTTGAATTTTCTACCTCTTCAACGAACTATCTTTCTTTAGAAAAGAAAGATTTCTCCCA
>CAZHYK010000034.1:0-3624 GCA_964536715.1 Candidatus Woesearchaeota archaeon
TTAGCCTCTGTTCTTGCATTAGATTGTTCAGGAATTAAGGAAACATGTGCTACCTGATTCGTATCTATATCTCTTGCTAAGAAAGTATAATTACTCTCTCTTCCAATATTTGTTTTTTCTTCATCACTAACAATTGTAAATTGATTTGAAGAATAAGTTCCATCTTTATATTCAAAATATTCTATAGTAACTCTATTTTTCTCTATCTTAGTTATCCAAAATTTATCCTCAGTTATAGAAGAAATATTTTTCTCAACATAAAGTCCTAGTCTACCATAACTAATTCCATTCACTAATATCTCTGCAGTTTGTTTAGTAGGATCTGCTCTCTTCAAAGAATCAAGTGAAATTCTATAAATATCTCCATTAGATTCTACAACCACTGAAGCATTAGATCGATCATAAATTGTAGACTCATCTAAATCTAATCTAACCCTATTTGCGTATGAAGAATCTGGATACAATCTTAAAAATTTCTCTCTTAACTCATTCAAATCAAACTCGGTTTTTATATTTCTTCCAACGAGATTTTGAGTTAAATAAATTTCTTCCAACAATGCTTTCTCCGCATATCTATCATCAAGGTTAGGAGATTTTGTCTGAGGGAAAAAATCAATAAGATTCTGAACAGCTTCATCATAAGAAGTATAATTTCCATTAACCGCTTTAATAACCTCCTCACTCTCTCCACTAATAGAACGACTCGATAAATCACTCTCTTCAATTCCATTAAATTCAACATTTTTCTTATTCGCTATAGAAGTTCCTTTTTCTTGAATCGCGATAAAATCTGTTCCGTTCTTTAATCCAGAATTTCTTGAAATTTCAGAAACAAAGTTATTAAAATCTTTATATGTCAAATGAATTTTATCCATTTTTTCCAATCCTTCTCTGAGACGACTAATTTTATTTCCATCCAGAGTTGTTCCAAATCTTTGAGAGACTAATACAACATAAGAAAGTCTTTGATCATTTATTTTAGAATTAGACTTCGCATCAATAAACCCAACATACCAATCAGAATTTGTTGAATCACCTTCAATAACTTTATCTCCTAAATTTAATATTTTATTTCCCTCTTTAGTAGACAGATTCGCACTATAAGCTCCTGAAAGTACTAGTTCTGCTTTCCCACCCTGACAATTTAATTTAACCGAACCTATCTCCGCAGAATTAATATTTATTGATTCAACCCTACATCTTCCATTAAGGATTTTACTTCCCTGTCTCACCCATAAACTGTCCTCTCCAACCCTTAATAATGCCATATCCTCTTCGGAAACTATCTCATTTAATCGGACCTTAAATCCCGCCATACAATAAAATCCTGGAAGATATATTGTATTACTAGTCTCCCCTTCTTTAAGTGTAACTTCTCTCTCCGTACCATCCAAGTAAAGTTTTATCCTCGCACTATCGCTTCTAATATCCATTAATCTGGCAAATCCCCTTCCCATTAGGAAACTACTTAAAGAAGATTTAGACTCCCATTGAGAATCGTCAACCTGTTCAAGATAAAAATCTGAAGCTCCTAATCCAAATGCTTTTTCTGCATCATACGACATTCGCGCAGTTAAATTCCCAGAAATCCATTTCTCCATAGAACTTTCATTAGGAGTTTGTTTCAAAATTATAACAGCATATCCTATATTATTTATAACAGGATTATTCAATAAAGTATTACTTATTATTCCTGCTCCCGCATTTGCCGGATGAAATCTTACAGCTGCAACTTCCTTAGGATAGTCTCCACTAAATGAAAGAGATTTAATTGCAGATACCTTAATCAAAGGATTTAATTGTAAAGCTTCTAAACGACAGAACACCGGAACATTTTGACTTGCTAATAAATCACTTCGTACAACTGCCGGAGTACATCCTCCTGGAGGAATCATTACTGAAAAATCGGTTACCGCCTCACAATTTCCTAATTTCATATCCTGAAGAATAGGCCAAAATTCTGATTGAGATATATAAGATGATGAGGAATAATAATCATTAAACGAAGGATTATTGAAATGGATACTATCGCTAATAAATTGTTCTCCAGAACTAAATGAAAATAAGATTAAACTGATAAGTATAAAAACACAATACCTTTTCATTATACAAAACTCATCTCAATAAAAGAGTCCTCCAGTTTAACATAGTTCTCAGTCAAGTCTTCTATTCTTGAAGGACTGCCGAATAGCGGAACACGAATATTTAACTTAGAAGATTTTTTTAATTCTTCTTCGTAAAAATAATCAAAGGCATTCCCCCCTCCAATTAAAGCTCCTTCTATTGTTTGTTCAGGAATTACAGTTTCAAAACATTTTTCACTTGTAGATCCGAATAATCCTGCCAATCCCGAATCCGAAGATTCAATACATCTCTTATCTACATAAGAAGGAAGTTTCAAAGACGAATCTCCGAATAATGAAACACTTACATTATAAGATCCTTCAGCTAAATCTACATGTTTCTCATCAGGATAGTTTATTGCAGTAGAGTAACCCTCTCCAACAAATCTTACAATGGCATTTGACTTTCCAGGAAGATTACCTAAATCTAAGGCTAGTTGATATTTCTTTCTCAATACTATATCTACCTTATCCTCTTCGTTCGTTGAAACATATGAACTTCCACTAACATACCCTTCGGCATTTGCATTTACAATTGCATTAACACATTGAGGAACCGCACTTGTTAATGAAGAGCCACTTCCAGAAATCTTAGTTTTCCCGAGAGAGCATCCACTATTCAAACAACTAATAGATATATCTGCTTCTACAGGATTCAAATAAATATCATAAGTAGAGACCTTCAATTCTCCCTCTTTATTAGCACAAATATTAATATCTTCGTCTAATAAATCTCCAGAATATATAGACTCTCTAGGCTGATTTTTCTTTATCACAACAACTATAGGGAATTGAAAACTTTCCTTCTCGTCAAATATCTGAACTAGAACTGGAAAACTTAAATCATAAACAAAATGATATTGAACATAACAAAAACCTAATGCGCCTAAACCTTCTTGCAACCCTACAGGCTCTGCAAAATCATCTCCGTAAATTTCAATCTTCATCGGCCAATCTGAGGAAGTAAGAAAATTAACATCTTCATTTACGGAAATTCCAATATCTTGCATAAAATATTCATCCTCTTTAGATTTATGATAATTTCCCTTCAATTTGAGATAGGGGATATTATTTGAAATAGCTTCTGAAAGATTTTTCTTTATCTCTTGGAAATTGAAAAACATCGGACTACAAGTCATTTCAACGTCAGTAGTAGGAACATACATTTGTAAAATATCCATTGCATAAGACTCTAAAAATAAGCTTCCCTTCTCGTGATTATAAATTTCCCTAGCAATGTTATAGAATTTTCCAAGTTTAGAATTTACTCTTATATTATGATTCTTGAAAACAGAAACTTTTTCATCGAATGAAACTCTCATTTCATTTTTAACATTCACATCTATCTGATTTTCTTTTATCTTCACACTAACAACCCCAGGATCAATATCCACTAAATATCCTCGATTTTCATAATCGCTCATATCGCATCGTTGAATATTTCTACTAATATATAACTCTAATTGTTCTTCCACACCCCTCATAGAAGGTACTTTTTCCC
>CAZHYK010000035.1:0-3571 GCA_964536715.1 Candidatus Woesearchaeota archaeon
CATAAGCTTTATAAATCAACTTTTTCTTTTAAAAATATGTTCTATATAGTAGATGTCGAAGATTATGTAAGAGTCGAACCAAAGTTATTTGGTTTGGATACTGCCGAGGCTGTTAAACAACAATTGCAGAAAACCTATATGGAATTCCAGGATAGAGATCTTGGAGAGGTTATCGATGTTTTGGAAGTTAATGAAGTTGTTGATGGGATAATTATTCCTGGAGATGGTGCGGCATATTATAAATCTTTATTTAAATTAATTGTTTTTAAGCCAGAACTTCAAGAATTAGTTTATGGTCAGATTGAAGAAATCACTTCCTTCGGAGCTTTTATTAATATGGGGGTTTCTAGAGGAATGATTCATATTTCTCAGACGATGGATGACTTTGTTTCTTTCTCTAAGACTGGATCTTTATCTGGGAAAGATGGAAAGCGAAGCTTGAATGTAGGAGATAATTGTTTAGCAAGAGTTGTTGCAATTTCATTTAAGGGAGATGAACCTAAGATAGGATTAACAATGAGGCAACCTGGATTGGGGAGATTAGACTGGATTGAGGCGGATAAGAATAAGAAAACTTCAAAAAAAACAGAAGGAGATGAAAAAGAAACTAAACCTAAAAAGGAGAAGAAAAAATAAACTATGGCAAAGGAAAGAGCTTGTTTAAATTGTAGAACTATATTTGAGGGTTCAAAATGTCCTTCTTGCGGAGAAAGTATTTTTTCTGAAAACTTTAAAGGAGAGGTAGAGATATTTAATCATGAAGAGTCTCAAATTGCAAGGAATATGAGAATAGTTAGAAACGGGAGGCATGCTATTAAGACAAAATGAAATTTGAAATAAAAGAACAAATAAAAAACCCGCTTCTTAATAGGGAAGAATTTAAGATAGAAGTTATTTCTAATAATACTCCTCAGAAGGGAGAGATAATTGAATTCTTAAAGAAAGATTCTGAAGTTTCCGTTATAAAGGAAATTCAAGGAAATTTTGGAAGAGATTCATTTAATGTTATAGTTTTTGTTTATGATAGTGTTGAAGCTAAAGAGTCTGTAGAGTATATTCCAAGAAAGGTGAGAAAAAAATTAGAGGAAGAGAAGAAAAAAGCTGAAGAAGCTGCAAGAAAAGCGGAAGAGGCTAGATTAAAGGAAGAGGAAGAGAAGAAAAAAGCAGAGGAAGGGTCTAAAGAAGAAACTAAAGGGGAAGTAAGAGATGGCAATTAAAAGTAAAATTAAGGGTAAAAAGAAGTATAAGAATCAACCAACTTCTAAAAAATCTAAATTCTATAAAATTGAAGGAGATAAGGTAATTAGAGAGAGATATTGTCCAAGATGTGGACCTGGAGTCTTTTTAATGAATGCAAAAGATAGACTCTATTGTGGGAAATGTTATTATACTGAATTTTTAAAGAAGGAATAAACTTTATCACAATAAACCTTAAAAAGAATTTTCATCTATTTAACTTATGGCCGATAAACAATATATTTTACCCGAAGATTCAGAGAGGTATCTAGGAAAAGACGCTCAAAGAAATAATATTCTTGCTGCGAGAATTCTTGCTGAGACTATAAAGACTACTTTAGGTCCAAAGGGAATGGATAAGATGCTTGTAGATAGAGTAGGAAATATCGTTGTAACTAATGACGGAGCAACGATTCTTTCCGAGATGGATATAAAACATCCTATTGCAAAGATGCTTGTTGAGGTTGCTAAAACTCAAGATAGTGAAATTGGAGATGGGACTACAACAGCAGTTATGCTTTCTGGAAAATTATTAGAAAATGCAGAGAAACTTTTAGATCAAAAAGTTCATCCGACAATTATTACTCGAGGCTATAAAATTGCAAGTGAGAAAACTCTAGAATTTTTAAATGAATTAAGTTTAGAAATTTCAAGTGAAGAAGAATTGTTAAAAATTGCTCAAACCGCTATGACTGGAAAGGGTGCAGAATTTGTTAAGGAAAAATTAGATGGTTTAATTGTTGAATCTATAAAGTCTGTTTTGACAGATAATAAAATTAATTTAGAAGATATAAAAATTGAAAAACAGAAAGGAGGTTCTATCAAAGATAGTGAACTTATTAAGGGAATTGTTTTAGATAAGGAAAGAACTTCTATTGAAATGCCTGAAAGAATTTCTAATGCAAAAATTGCTTTAATTGATTCAGCTTTAGAGGTTAAAAGATTAGATAGAGAGACAAATATTTCAATCAGTTCTCCAGAGCAGCTTCAAAATTTTATTGCACAAGAAGAGGAATTTATTTTAAGTATGGTTAATAAGATCAAGGAAATTGGAGCGAATATGGTCGTATGTCAAAAGGGGATTGATGATGTTGCTCAATTTTATTTAGCAAGGAAGGGAATTTATGCTGTGAGAAGAGTTCCTAAAACAGATATGCAAAAAATTGCAAGAGCTACGGGAGGAAAAATTGTTTCTAATTTAAGAGATTTATCTCATGAAGAATTAGGCTTTGCTGAATTTGTTGAAGAGAAAAGAAAGGGAGATGAGGGATTTACTTATATTACTGGATGTAAGAATCCTAAGGCTGTTACTATCTTAGTGCGAGGGGGAACTGAGCATATTTTGGATGAGATTGAAAGAGCTATACGAGATGCATTGGGAGATGTTTCTATTGTTATCAAGGAACAGAGAATTGTTGCGGGAGGAGGAGCGATAGAGATTGAATTGGCTAGAAGGTTAAGGAATTTTGCTCAAACATTAAAAGGGAGAGAACAACTTGCGATAGGAGAGTTTGCAAGTGCATTAGAATTTATTCCAATTACCCTTGCTGAAAATGCTGGGCTAGATCCTCTAGATATTTTAACTGATTTGAAGGTAAATCATGAATCTGGAAATAAGAATTTTGGATTGAATTTATTTTCTGGAAGAGTTGAAGATACCTTAATTAGAGGGATTATCGAACCTTTGGGAATAAAGAGACAGGCGATAACTTCTGCTTCAGAAATAGCAATAATGATTTTGAGAATTGATGATGTAATCTCTTCTAAGGGGAGTAAGGGTTCTTCAAATCAATTTTCAGATTACGATTAACAATCTACCTTTCTAGAAGCGGTATTTTTACACATTATATTTTTATTTCCGCTTTTACTAATTATAAATGGTTGAACATCCACATAACAAACTTTTGAGATGTTTAAACTTTCAAAATCGGTTTCATTAAATGTCAAGGTTTGAGATTTACTAATATTTAGGGGTTCATTCTTTGTAGATAATAACCAAACTCCTTGATTTAATCCGGGCTTATCATTGACCCTTATTAGGTATCCGTCAATATTGAATAGTCCTCTATTTTTTATGGTTAGAGTAAGGTTGGATACATTGTTAGAATCTTCAATTTTATTATACTCTAGGTGTTCTATCATTAAGGAGATCTCATCTGGACAACTTTCAACGTTACTATCTTTTACATAATCTTTTAGCCATATAAAGACCATTCCGGATATAGCCAGTCCTATAGATATTAAGAGAACATAGGAAATAATTTCACTCAGTGCTTTTTTATTAATTGACATCTCTCACCTCTATTTTATCCCCTTTAGTTTGTCTTAACCAAAA
>CAZHYK010000036.1:0-3525 GCA_964536715.1 Candidatus Woesearchaeota archaeon
GGGCACCACATTGCCGGAGCGTCTTTTCTATAAATTCTTCCTTTATTATATAAATCTAGAAAAGACCATTGGGCAGTTCTTCTAGAATTTTCATCAATGGTAGAATATTTTAAATCAAAATCACAACTAATTCCTATATTTTTCCAATCTTGAACAAATCTTGGAAGCTCTTCTTTTAGAAAATCCATACAGATTTTAATAAATTCATCTCGAGGCATTTCCTTTGCCCTAATTCCTTTTTTCTTTTCAACTAATCTCTCTGTAGGTAATCCATTATCATCCGTTCCAAAAGGATAAAAGATCTCAAAACCTCTCATTCTTTTATACCTAACTAAGAAATCTTGCTGAGAATAAGAACAAGCATGTCCCATATGCATTTCACCAGAAACTGTTGGAGGGGGTGTATCTACTGAATAAATTTTCTTCTTAGTTTTCGAATTAAATTTGTAAACCTGATTCTCTTCCCAATATTTCTTCCATTTTTCTTCAATAGATCTTGTATCTACTTCTACCATAAAAACATCAGAAAAATCACATTAAAAAAGCTTCCTATTCAACAAATCAACTAGAAGGATCTACAACTCTTCCCATAAATAAAATATTCCCTGTTTCTCTTTCTTGAATTATAAAAATAAATGGATGGTCCGCCCTAAATATATTTCTAGGCATTGCAGAGGTAACCTCCATAACAACAGCCGTTGCAGCCGCGGCTTCTGTTCCTTTTTCATCAACTTTAACATAAGCTTGATGGATTACATCACTAATTAAGAGATTTCTTGTTCCATCCATCCCAGAGAAATCTGCCCCATTACTAAATGCAACAGGCATACCTAAATTACTCAAGGCATTGGACATAAATGATTTAGTTTCAAACTCAAACTTTGGAAGATAAATAGAATCCAACTTAGTTTCATGCATCAAAGCTTTATATTCTTCAAGTCTTTCAATGGAGAATTCTATATCCTCTAAATTGTAATTATTACTAATACTTTCTCCTGTCTCAAAATCATATTCTGTTCCTTGTTTGGGCAGTAAAATCAACATTGAAATCTTTTCCCCCTTGTAAGGCAATTCCAATATCTGCAATTTTTCTAAGTCAGCATAATTAAATACTGCTTTGTCTGGACTCATAAACATTATAGGAACCTTAATACTTTCTTCAGAAGAAAGTTTGAAATCTAAATCTCTTGTATCACTTTTATCGAATTCCCATTCCCAAGTTCCTTTAAAATAAATTGCATTTGTTAAAACCATTCTAGTCATAGGATCAAGAACTCCTTGAGGAATCAATTCCTTAATTTTACTATTGGTCTGTTCTTCTATAAAGGAGTTAATAGTTTGTCTAGAATTTTCAGTTTCATGCAAAAAATCCAAATTCGCTGCCCTCCCCCCATAATATCTTTCAACAGAGTTTAAATAATCATCAAGAAACTTATAATCCTCTTGTAACCAAAGAGCATTTCCAGTTTTTAATTCATAAAACTGGTTTCCTGGATTAAGATTATTATAAATTGCAGCAAAATTGGGCCTTAGAATATTTAGTTCTGGAAAATGAAAAACAGATTTTATTTCCTCAGCAGTCTCACCTCTTGCCCCTTCATAGGTCATTGCTAAAGCGGACGAAATACTATAAGGGGAATAAAAAAGATTTCCTTTTTCTGATTCGCTTAATTCAGAATAAAGCTCGAAGGCAAATTGATTATTCGCATTTACAACTTCTTGAATCCCTTCTTTGGTGAAACCAGAATCATCTGCAGAAGGAGGATTATCTGGAGAATAAGGAAATAAAAAATAAACCCCTGTTGCAACTACCACACCAACAAGTAAAATTCCCAAAATCAGACCTAAAATCTTTTTTTCCATAAAGAACAAATACAAATCTCTTATATAAATCTTTTGAAGACTCCAAATAAAATTGAAGTTTTAGTTTCCTCGTCTCTTATTTGCTCTCAAACTAGGTCTAACCTTAGGAGCTTTTACCGGAGAATTTCTCAAACCTCTTGCCTTTCTTCCTGAAGAAGTTTTTCCTCTAAATGCCCTTTTCTTATTCGCAGGTTTAGATAAATAGCCAAGTTCCTTATCTGTTTTTATTGTTGGAGCACTTCTATCTGCTAAAATAACTTCGTAAAAATAATGCATTCCATCTTTTCCAATCCAATAAGAACCTACAATTTCACAATTAGGATATTTTCTTGCAACTCTCTGCTCTGCAATTTCTTTATAATTCATAGAAAGATTTAATCTAATATGTAATCTCTTAGATCTTCTTCCTTTATTCGGTCTGGGTCTTTTATGTCCCTCTCGAATAAGCTTAACTCTAACAACAATAACTCCCTTCTTTGCCTTATAACCTAAAGCACGAGCTCTATCCAATCTAAGCGGTTTCTCAACAGGAGTAATAAGCCCGTCCTTTCTCCATTCAATCATTCTCTCTCTAAGAGTTTCCTTGTCAGGTTTTTTCCAAGCCTCTCTAAGATATTTCATTAATGCCATATAAATTCTATAAAAATTGAGTTTAAAAAGCTGTTGGTCAGAATTGGTCAATTAATCTAGTGGACTTTTAATTCCGATTAGTTTACCACTAGAATGAGTATAAATCATAGTTGTTTCTGGGGATCTGTGTCCCAGAGATGCTTGAACATCGGATATAGAATAATTGTTTTGGATTAAGTG
Organism: Candidatus Woesearchaeota archaeon; assembly: GCA_964536715.1. Classification (GTDB taxonomy): domain Archaea; phylum Nanobdellota; class Nanobdellia; order Pacearchaeales; family GW2011-AR1; genus CAKZRD01. The sequence continues at coordinate 2,674 of CAZHYK010000036.1, forward strand.
TGTTGCAAAACTATGACGGAAAGTGTGCGGATGAATTTCTTTGAAATTTTTTATTTCTGCGTCCTTAGCGGCTCTTTTTACAATCATACGAATTGTTGCTACGGAATATTTTTTATTTCTATTAGTAACAAAAACAAATTCTTCTTGATTTCTATTAAGGCAAATCGAAAAAAGAGGGATCTCTAATTTCTCTGCTAAAACAATTACTCTGTCCTTATTCCCCTTGCCATTTCTCACAAAACCATATTTATCATTTAAGTTTAAATCTTTAATTTTTATATTTACCAGCTCAGAAACCCTAAGTCCCGCAGAATACATAAACGCAACCATAAGTTTATGCTTTGGGTTTTTGATTACACTTAATAATTTTTCAATTTCTTCTTTTGTTAAAAATCTTTGAATTCTTTTGGGTATTTTAGAATAGCTTATATCTACCCACATTTTTCTACCCAGAATTTCTTCAAAATAAAATTTAATTGCCATAAGGTTTACGTTGATACTATTTCCAGATTGACCACTTTCGTTTTTTATAGATAGATATTCCTTAACATCTTTTTTCGTAATTTCATTAATCGGCTTATTACACCATTTTAAAAATCTCTCAACGCATCCGATATAAGTTGAAGTTGTTCGAGGAGAATATCTTCTTCTATCTAATTCTTTCTTCAATAATTCTGTCGGATTTGAGTTGTATTTATATGAAAAACTCATGGTTATATTTGAATATATATATTTAAAAATATATATTACATCTCTATAGTAACTACAAAAACTTGCGAGATAAACTTTCTGAAACTACCAAATTTGCAGACTTTAAGTATCTAAAAGCCCAAAGTTCGCTTAAAGTCAGTT
>CAZHYK010000037.1:0-3143 GCA_964536715.1 Candidatus Woesearchaeota archaeon
GCTCAGATGCTTAAAAAGAGAGGAATTTCTGAAGAATATATTCCTTCTATTGAAGAGATTCAAAGGCCTGTAGAAACAAATATTTTAAGAGCAGGATTTCCCACTACAGCTCACAATTATATAAGTTATCGAGAGAATAGAGATAAGGTTAGAAGTGCAAGAGATAAAATTCCTTCTAAAACAAGAGAACTTTTTGAAGACAATAAAAAATATTTCCAAAATCCCTTATCTGAATTTGTTTTCTTTAATAAGTATTCTAGATTTTTACCTGAAGAGGGAAGACGAGAGGTTTGGACAGAGACTGTTGATAGATATACCGATTTTATGAGGAAGAAACTTGATGGAAGATTTGATGAGGATACTATCCAAAGAGTTAGAGATGGAATTTTAAATCAGAAGGCTATGCCTTCCATGAGATTACTTTGGAGTGCGGGACCTGCTGCAGAGAGATGTAATGTTGCAGCCTATAATTGTGCTTTTATTTTACCAGATAATTTGAAAGCATTTGGAGAGGCAATGTATACTTTGATGTCTGGAACGGGAGTAGGATTTTCGGTAGAAAATAAAGTAGTTTCTAAACTTCCGATGATTCAAAAACAAACAGGAATAAAATTAGATCCTTTGGTAATTGAAGATAGTAAGGAAGGATGGGCGGATGCGACAGTGGAAGCATTAACAAATTGGTTTGATGGATATGATAGAGATTTTGATTATTCTAAAATTAGACCGGCAGGATCGAGACTAGTAACTATGGGTGGAAGAAGTTCGGGACCCGAACCTATGAGGAGATTTTTAGATGCTGCACGATCCATAGTGTTAGGTAAGCAGGAAAGAAGATTATCTAGCTTGGATGTTCATGATTTAATGTGTTACGATGCTTCTGCAGTAGTCGCAGGAGGGGTTAGAAGAAGTGCCTCTATTTCTCTTTCAGATCCGGATGATTTAGAAATGAGATTAGCAAAGTCTGGAAGTTGGTGGATGAATAATTCTCAGAGACAGCTTGCAAATAATTCTGCAGCCTATTCGCACAGACCTTCAGCAATTGAGTTTATGAGAGAGTGGTTATCTCTTGCAGAGAGTGGAAGTGGAGAGAGGGGAATATTTAATCGAGGAGGATTAAAAGATCAAATACCTGAAAGAAGATGGGATTTGTTAAATTCTCAATTTCCAGGACTAGTGAATTATATGGGGGTAAACCCTTGTGGGGAAATTAACCTACTCCCAGATCAATTCTGTAATTTAACTTCTGTAACGATTAGACCTGAAGACACTGAAAAGAGTTTGATGGAAAAGGTAGAACTTGCCTCTATCATGGGAACATACCAGGCTTCGCTGACAGATTTTAATTATATTTCGGATAGTTGGAAGGAGCATTGTGAGAGTGAGAGGTTGTTAGGAATTTCCTTGAATGGAGTTATGAGTAATCCAATTGCAAGAGATCCTGAAGTTCTACAGAGACTTAGAGAACATGCGGTAGAGACAAATAAATATTATGCTAAACAATTAGGAATAAATCCTGCGACAGCGATTACCTGTGTTAAACCTGAGGGAACAAATTCGTTATTGGTTGGAACCTCTCCAGGATTCCATCCTATCTGGGATAGTTATATGTTGAGACATGTAGAGAGCGATGTTACGGATCCGGTTTTACATATGTTACAAGACCAAGGATATCCGATAAGATATAGGGATGCTACTAAGCCTTATGTTTTACCTTTTGTGTTTGAAGCACCTAAGGGAACCATCACTAGAAATCAAATAGGAACTCTAGAGCAATTAGAGGTTTGGAAAACTCTTAAAGAAAATTGGACAGAACATAATCCTTCAGCTACAATTTATGTAGGTAAGGATGATTGGTTTAATGCAGGACAGTGGGTATATGATAATTTTGCAAAGGTTGGAGGACTATCTTTCTTTCCAAAAGTTGAGGGAGATCATGTCTATAAGTTCCCTCCTTATCAGGGAGTTTCTAGAGATGAATATTTGAGAACTAAGGCAGAACTTCCTAAGATTGATTTCGCAAATCTTGCTCTTTATGAAACTGAAGATTCTACTTCTGGAGCGAGAGAGTTAGCTTGTGCGGGTGGAAAGTGCGATTTGTAATTCTTAAATTCAATATATACTTTTCACTATAAACTTACTTTTAAATTGGATTTTTAATATGATTATATGATAATTGGATTAACTGGAAGTCTAGCAGCAGGAAAGGGAGTAGTTTCAGATTTTTTGAAAAAGAAAGGATTTGTTTATCTTTCTCTATCTGATGAATTAAGAGAAATCTTGAAGGAAAATAAAGTTCAACTGACTAGGGAGAACTTACAAAACTGGGGAAATAAATTAAGAGAGGAAGATGGTTTTGAAATTTTGGCTAGAAAAGTTACTGAAAAAATAAAAAATCAAGAATATAAAAAAGCTGTCGTGGATGGAATTAGAAATCCTCATGAAATTGATTTTTTAGAAAAAAATTTGAGAGAATTTTTTTTAGTTGCTGTTGATGCTCCTCAGAGAGTTAGATTTGAGAGAATGGTTTCTCGTAATAGGGAAAGCGATCCTATAACCTGGGAAAATTTTCTTTTAGTAGATAATAAAGACCAAGGAATTGGAGAAAAAGATTCTGGACAGGGAGTTGGAAAATGTATGAAAAAAGCAAAATTTATTTTAATTAACGATGGAAATTTAGAGGAGGTTGAGAAGAAAATAGAAAGATTGTATCAAGATATAAACTCTAAAATTCCTCCTATGGATTGGGATGAATATTTTATGATTTTTGCTCTAGTTGCAGCGAAGAAAAGTAAAGATCCTTCAACGAAAGTTGGAGCATGTATTGTGGATGAAGAAAAGAGGGTTGTAGGTTTAGGATATAATGGATTTCCTAGGAGAACAGATGATAAAGAATTTCCGATGGCTAGAGAGGGAGAATTTTTAGAAACGAAATATGCCTATGTTGTTCATGCTGAACCAAATGCAATTTTGAATTCTACAAAAAATACTAAAGATTGTAAAATGTATGTTACTCTTTTCCCTTGTAATGAATGTGCAAAATTTATTATCCAGGCAGGAATTAAAGAGATAATCTTTTTAGAGAATAAATATGCTCATACAGATTCGGTAAAAGCGGCAATTAGATTATTCAATTCTGCAGG
>CAZHYK010000038.1:0-3116 GCA_964536715.1 Candidatus Woesearchaeota archaeon
GAAATTTATTTCTCCAAAAGAAGAGTCTAATTTTTTTCCAATTATCTGGAGATTGATTATCTGATAAAATTCCTGCAATAATTCTTTCCTGAACTAAAACATCTGTTTCTGGATACTCTCCATTAAATTCACATTCTTCGGTTAAATTGCAAATTGTAAAATTAAAATTCCATGTTCGGGGGATTCTATCTTGGATAAAGAAAGAAATATTATTATCGTTCAAATTATCCAAATTCATAATCTCCGTTCTAAGGGAGTCATTACTAGCCAGCTCCATAAGAATATCTTTTTGTAATTCTCTCACATATTTGTTTTCATTAAAATCTGTTCTCTGCCCCCTGTACATTATTAGCATCATCCCCAATATCATTACAATTGCAATCGTTGCTTCAAAAATTACTAACCATCCTTTTTTTTCCATTACCATATTCTAAATATAAAGTATTTATTTTTTATCTCCCCATCTGAGTATAACACTTTAAATAAATGTCTATTTGAAATTATTCCTACATCTCCAATCTCTCCTCTAGACATATTAAATTCCTTATCTTCGCTATAGATTTCAAATTCAAATGTTTCAGGAACCTTTAATATTTTCTTTATGTTAGAATAATTCGCTAAATATCCCTCTTCCAATTTTCTAAGAGATTTGTTAGACAGAATTCTTTCTGAAGAAATACTTCCTAAAAATTCACTAGAGCAATCATCTAATCCGGAATTAAATTCTTCAGAGGCAAAGATCTGATGATATCTATCAAGAACAGATTTATTTATACTATTTAGATTAATCTCTTTTGGGATACAACTTTCATTAGAAAAAATAGTTATCAATTCAACAGTTGCATTCTTCAAAAAACCATTTTCTAAGGAGGTAAGAACAACTTCCGGAAGCCTAGTTTGATTTGTAGGCTTAATATAAATAAATAGGAAAGTAAGAGTAAGTACAAATAGCGTGAAGGCTAATATTAATTCTAGATGAGATGCCCCTTTTTTTTCCATAGACTCTATTATTATTCCTTATTTAAATATCTTTAGAATATCACATGTGCCAATGTAGAGAGCACTAAGGCTATGGATACAAGAATAAATGAATGCTTGATGCCTGAAGTTATTTTTCCCTCGGCAAGTTTTCCGATTACCAATCCCGAGAATAAAGATTGAGTTATTAATAGAAATAGAAGAGGAGTAGAGAAACTAGCACTATTTGCAGAGATATTTATTTCGGAGTTTAAATCTTTTACGGGGTCTATCCCCTCCATAAGAGGCATTAGAAAAAACTCCAAAGCTAAAACAATTAATATAAATACAAAAAAGATTATATATCCTTGGACAATTAGATTAAAGATTGATGCTCGTCGTTCTTTTTGAATAATTTCTGTCTGATTTACTGAAGATACTACGGAGTTTAAGATGGTATTTAGCTCTCCTCCCGATCTATTTGCTTCGGAGATAAGACTCACAGATCTTGAAATTAGAGGGCTTTTTGTATCTCTTGCAAATGTTTCTAAGATAGAATTAAGCGGAATTCCAATAGAAATTTGATTAATTATCTTCACAATATGAGGAGTTAAAGCACCATAACTTCTTCCTCCAAGATTAATAATTGACTGAGTTATCGGAGTTCCGGATTTAACTCCCTCGGTAATATCTCTAATAAACTCCAAAAATTTTTGATCTTTCTCTTTTTGTTTTTTATTTTCAGAGGAATAAAAGATTACTGTTGGAATAATCATAATAATTATTGAGATAACAATAACAAAATTTCTAACGCTCGAGAGATTCCTTGGAAGAAAAAAGATACTGGAGAGTATAGCAATTATTCCTAATACGAATGAGGTTATATTTATTTTTTTCATCTTAGTTTTTTGGTTGTTTAATATGAAGTATTATTAAAAATATAAGATTAAGTAAGATTATCACTATAACCACAATTATATTCATCACCATTTCTGGAATGCTTATTCCAAATCCTGACATTCTCATAACGATAAACACAATCATTAATATCAAGGGGGCAGTAATGAGTAAACTAATATAAATATTCATAAAAGTTTCAGCAAGAGAATTATATTTTTGTCGATCTAATTTATAGTCTACTAATAAATTTTCTGCCTTCTTCTCAAGATAATTCTTTAAAGACCCTCCACTAGTTATATTTGCAGCTATTCCAGAATACAATTCTGCAAGCTTTTCACTCTGAGTATCTCTAGCTACATTTACTAGCGCGGTAGCAAGGTTATAACCGTAGAGATCTACCTGATTGATGACTCTTCTCATTTCTAGCCTCGTAGCGGGATATTCTTTTGAGTTTGCTAAAAGTCTGAACATATTCAAAGATTCTAAATCGGAAGAAGAAATTGCCGACATATAAATTGTAGCAAATGGGAGCTCTTCATCAATTTTTTTCCCTATTGAATTTTTTACACTAGAAGGGTAAATGTAGAATAAAAAAAATACTGCAATAGGAGTAAAGAATATTAGAGCAATAGAGATTATTAGATTCTTTAAAAAAATAAAGATTCCAATTCCAAAAATAATTCCTATTAATCCTGAAAGGAGAGTAAAAAAAATTGTACGAGAAATATAGTTTCTGGCTAGTATAGGCATATTTGCTCCAACAAGATCTTTTCGAATATCCTCTAACGAATGTTCATTTTTGGAGAGGATATTTGCAAAAACTCTATCTGGAAAATTTATTGCCATAGTCTATCGGACCTCATTTTGTTTTTGAATTTGATTATTTAATCCAAGCTGGTTTAATACTTCTAATGGATTTCGCATATAGGCGGTTAGTATTCTTTGAACTTCGCCAACATCAGTTATATTTTTCTTAGCCAATTCATTTAAAATTTTTGTTCTAGTCTCTAATTCCTTTAACAAAGTAGATTTAGAAATTCCGCTTCGCTTTTCTATTTTGTCAAATGCTATAAACTCCTTCTTAAAATAAAATTTATCTTTCGCAGGATCCCATATCAAGGGAGTACTACTCTCTGCGGTTCCATTCGAATTTACAGTCTTAACTTCTATTACCTCGCTTAATCTTCTTACTTCTGAGTTTCCAATTCTTGCATGAGTCATTATAGCTATTGCATCAATTTCATTTACAAGACTCGGAG
>CAZHYK010000039.1:0-3075 GCA_964536715.1 Candidatus Woesearchaeota archaeon
TATTATCAAAGCAAAAATAACATTATCTCCAAATCTAGAATTCTCAAATGGTTCATCTTCTCCAATAGGATTTTCAAGATCTAAACCTGTTGTAGTAAACTCTGTGCTCGTAGATGAAATCATTTCTTCTGCACTGACAACTACAAAACTAGCCAAAACAAAACATAATAAAATTCCAATCACTTTCTTTTCCATAATTAATTAAGAAATAAAGACTTTATAAATCTTTTCAAATTCCAAAAGTTTTAACTTCCCTATTCAACCAGTCCTGCCACTTAGGAAGAACCTCCTTAGAAAGAGGCAATCCAATATCTTCCCTAACCTCTTCAGAAATTTCTCTAAATGCTCCATTAGCTTTTGCACAAAAATCTGCCTCTAAAATATTACTATCTCCAACTTTATCTGAAACGTTAACAATTTCCTCTTTAATCTTTTGTCTTAGAGAAATGTTATCCCAAATCGCATCCCAATTACCTGCCCACCCCCTAACATTTCCAGCGATAGACTTAATCATTTCAGAATCTCCATTAATTAAATCCGAACTCGGGAGAATTTTATCTTGTTCAACATCATACTTCATCAAATCAACAAAACCTCCCTCGTCAAGAGGATCTTTAGTCCAGTGTTTTCTAACTTCAGTGATTTGTAAAAGTCTTCTCCAAGATTTCATCCCATCCGCACTCTTAATGGGATTAACAATTACAATACAATCTGTCGCCTTGAAAGAGGTAACCGGAACGTCTAAATCATTTACTACCCTATCAAAAACTGCATACGGGCTTCCACCATGAATTGTACCTGCAACAACATTTGCTAAAGCCCCTACCCTCATCGCCTCATAAAGTGCTTTCGCTTCATCGCTTCTAATTTCTCCAACAATTAAAGAAGAATCTCCTAAACGAAGTGAAGCTCTAATTCCTTCCGTCGCTGAAACCTCATTGCTCTCTCCTGTTAAAGCACTTCTAACCTTCATAGAAAGAACATCATAGTTTAATTCTCTCAAAGCATTAATTGGAAGTTCCATTGTATCTTCTACAGAAATAATTCTGTAACGAGGCATAATCTCCAACATTAAACTTCCTAGTAAGGAGGTCTTACCAGAGCTCCTCGTCCCTGCAATCAACATTGTTCTAGCTCCATCAATTAGAAAAGATAAAATTCCTGCAGAGAGTCCATCCAAAGTTCTATTCTTAATGAATAACGGCAATGTCCAAGGTTTATCTCTGTGTCTTCTTAATGTATAGGCAATTCCCTCTGGAGAAAGAGGAGGTTGAACAATTGCAACTCTCGCTCCGATATGATTTAAATTTAAAGAAGTATCCAAAATCGGATGTGCCTCATCTAAAGGTCTCCCAGACAACATTCTAAATTTAGAAGCCCAAGAATCAACATCCTCTCGAGAAACAACTATGTTTGTGATACACTCTCCGAATTTTCCATGCTTGACAAATATTGGAGATTTTGAGGAAGGAGCATTTATCATTAAATCCTGGATATTTTCATCTTGTAATAAAATCTCTAAAATACCAAATCCAATAGTATGCCTAACTAAAATCTGTGCGAGTAAATCCCTATCTGCATATCTTATCGGAATTCCTTTACTATTTGCTAAATCTTGTATTAAATCTCTTGCAACATTAAAAAATACCTGTCTAGTTCTTTCTAAATCATTAAATTCCTCATCAGTAGGTCTATGTTCTGCAAGAACCTCTTGAGCAGCAGTTAATAAAATGTGATACTCATCACTTAACAAATATTCCGGAGCAGAAATATGATAAATCAAACTAGTTTTCCCAATTTCTTTCAGAACAGAGACATTAGACTTATCTGCATCTTTTCCAATCTCATAATCTTCAATAAGTTCACATCCTTCAGGAATTTTCAAAACCGCTCTTGTAAAAATAAAATTAGGGATTACATCCGGCCTAAATAAATTTGTATAAATATCTCTCCCTTGATAATCCGAGTCATCAATTAAATGTCTCAAGGATCTAATAATTTCCAATTCTTTAAAATCCCCAAGAATTTTTTCCAAAAATCCCCTATAAAAATCATCTTGAGGAAGATGATTTATTTCATTTCTTAAAAGACGATAAGCATAAACTGGATCCTGTTTTAAAACATTAGTAAGAAAATTTGAAAGAAAATTAAATGATTCTTGGGGATTTTTAAACAACATAATTTTTTCTTCAGATAAAATTCTTTCAGTGTTCATTAAAAAATTATAAAATTGAGAAACTCCTAAAAGCATATTCACCTGCTTAAAGCTAAATGAATAATTTCTTTGTTGAACAAAAATAACTCTTGAAACATTTGAATTTTCAGAAAGTAAATCAATTACTCTGGCCATCACCGAAGGAGAGGAGGAAAGTGAAGGAACAAAATTGGCTCCTAAAAAATTTATATAAAGAGTATTATCTCCTCCTTCTCTTTTTAATTCCGTAGCATATAACGCCTCTCCCTTGAATATCATAATAATCTAAATTTAACAGAGATTAAAAGTATTTTGGTTTTTCACACTACAAGAAAACTATTTAAATACTATTTAATTACAAGACTTATGGCCGGAGAAGAGGTGACTAGCGATTATCAGGATAGTTCTGTAGATATTGGAATAATCCTAACAGATTTAGAAGAAAGATCTAGAAACCTCCGAGATAAAACCAATCTAATTAGTAAAAATTTTATATTTTTAAAAGAAGAAACCTCTAAAAAAATAGACGAAATTCAAAATGAAAATAATGCATTAAAAAAAGAAATTGAATCTCTTAAGAGAACTCTAACAAATCTTACTCAAGAGGCTGAAAAATGGATTAGAAGAGATGAGATTATTTTAATTGAGAGAATGTTAAAAGATTTCCAACCCTTGGAATTTGTTAGGAAAAAAGATCTTAATGAATTAGTGGAATCTATTGAAAATCATTCAGAAAAAAATATAGGAAAGAATAAAAAGGAGAAAAAGGTTAAATAATTATGGCTGCTCTAGACAGATTCATACAAATGCAACAAGAAGGAAAATCTGAACAACAGATTATTAATTCGTTGAGAGAGGAAGGTTTTCCACTAACTGAAATT
>CAZHYK010000040.1:0-3039 GCA_964536715.1 Candidatus Woesearchaeota archaeon
TGGAGAGGTTGAATGCTTGGCCTCTACACTACCGGCAAAATATTGGATTTCGTTTTGACGGGACAGAAAATTTCTTATTTTCTGTATAGGAGCATAAAGATAATTAAAATTCTTGATTTATAAAGATATTGAATGGAGAGGTTGAATGCTTGGCCTCTACACTACCGGCAAAATATTGGATTTCGTTTAGAAATAAAAAAGAACAACTTTAAAAAACCTTTAGATATTGAATAAGTATATGAGCCTATAGCTTAGTCCGGTAGAGCGCCGCTCTTATAAGAATGCAATTCTACGGAGTTGTAATCCTTTGGAAATTCTAAGGGAGGCGGAGGTCCCAGGTTCAAATCCTGGTAGGCTCATATAACTATTCAATGAAATTGAATAGTTCAATACTATCAGTATTAGGAGGTTTAGGTTCAAATCACTTCAATGAACTCCTTTTCTTTAGAAAAGAAAAGCTCCTCCTAACCAAAAGAAACTAAGTTAGTTGAAGTTCCCAAAATTACGAAGTAATTTTTAGGACTGGTAGGCTCATATGACTATTTTTTAAATGATATTTTCTTTCTTCCTTTTTTAGTCTTTTTAGAAATACTTTTTTTCATAATTTGGGAATGTTCCATTTTAATTTCATCTGGCCAATCTCCTGCTTGCTCCTGAACATTCCAATCGGGATGCTTTCCACTTTCTCTAGATTTATAATCTAATTCACAACACTTCTCAAGTAGTTTATAACTAACAAAAGCATCCCTAACCTTGTGTAATCCGAATAAACCTTTTATTTCCTTAGGAAAGTTTTCTTGATAAATCATATAAAATTCTATTTTCTTTTTTTGTAAAATTGTATGATATAAAAAATACCAAATTCCAAAACTTCGGATGGATGGGCGACCTCCGATTCCTCCATCTTGATAGATTCTTAGAGTTCCTTTTATCCCTCCAGCATCTTGACTTCCCCCTATTTTTTTTATTTTTCCATCAACTACGATTAAATAAACTCTCGCAAGATTTTGCTTTAAAATTGATTGTGGAAGGGGATTCCCATTTTCATCCCTTATATTTTCAAGGTAGACAAAATTTAATTTAGTGCTTCCAGAAACTAATTTAACATCTGCAATTTTGAACGCGGTTTTTACTTCTTTAATATTCATTTTCTCTCTCCAATAATAATTAATTCGTGGGAACTCTTTACATTTCCATTATCATAACCTCTTTCCTTTCGGTTTTTACCTATCCTTGTTTCTCCCTGGCCCATAGTATATTGCCACGAAACCTCTATTATTCTAAAATCCTTATACGCCTCACGAACCCACGAACAATCATTATAGGACAAAATGAATCCCCCCTTATGCTTTTTTAATAATTGAAGGAGGAGATCATGATTAAAACCGTTATGGTGAATGGGAAAATTACGCATAGGGTAAATTCCCTTAAACATCTTACTATCTCCTTCTAAAAAATATGGAGGATCTAGATATAAAAAATCTTCATTGTGTTTTGGAACTGTATTCTCAAATCGATCACAAAATACACTTAATTTTTTTACATCAAATATCTTTACTTTTTCAATCATTCGGAAATATTTTTTATCATCTAGATAATTTGAAGACATCCATCCAAGAAATCCAGGACCATAACTTAAATTATGATTAAAAAAATAATAGGTAGCAAGGAGTAGTTCGTTCATTTGATTATCGAATCCTTTGAATTCTTCATTTTTATTCCAATATTGTTTAAGGATATTTTTCACTCTTTCATATTCCTCTTTATTATTTTTTAATTCAGATAATTTTTCCCATAATTTTTTCGGAGACTCTATTTGAACCTTCCAATAATTTGTCAGTAATTTGAAAATATCATATCCTATGACTTCGATATCTAATTCCTTAGAAATAGCAATCTCCACAGAACCTCCTCCAAAAAAAGGACTAATTACTCGATGGATATTTTTTGGTAAATATTCTAGGATATGCCCCACTGCAAGAGTTTTTCCACCCCCATATCTTAGGGGAGATCCACCATATCTCTTATATTTATTTTTTTTAGATTTTAGTTTTCTCAAAAATTCCTCTTTTTTATCCATATTAAATAACCTAATATTTTAACCTATATAATTAATTTTAATAATTATCCTATAAAAACCTTTCTTTTATTTAACTTATAACTAAAAAAATTAGTTTACTATGAAAAAGAGATTATTCGTAAAAAGCGATTATATCAAACTAGAGATTTTAAAAGCACTCAGGGAGCAAAATAACCTAACATTTTATATGTTAACCAAGATTACTAAAATAAATTGGAATTCCCTTAATCCTAATTGTAATTTTTTAGAAAAATTAGGATTTATTAAAATAAAACAGGAAAAAACTCCTGGAATGGAATATTCTGTAATCTCTATAACAAAAGAGGGAGAAAAAATACTAAATTTATTTGAATAAAATTTATAAACTCCGTTAACCGAATAAAAATATGAAAAAATATCTTGCCTGGATTATTTGGATAGTTTTAGTAATAATACTTATAGTTAGTCTAGTCCAAATGTTTTTGAAAACTCCCTATTGGATTGCTTATGCAATTTTTTTTGGAGTTAGTTATTATCTGACTCGGAAGATTCATCAGAAGTATCTTCTTCGTTAGTTTTTTCTATTCTATCGCCTTCTGAAGTTTCTTTCTCCGATAGATCTTCGCTATTCTCTTCCAATTCCAAGGGCTCTAAATCGGTATATTTTTCTAATTTAATAAAAATATTGCTAAAGGGTTCATATTGTCTTGTATGTATTTTTCCGTGATTGTCTAAATGTAACATTGGTAAGAAACTAACTAGTTTTTCTTCTTTAGAGGGAGCAAGTTCTTGGAATGTGGTCTCAGTTTTTAAGAGTCCATAGACATATTCTGCAATTTTTGAATAAAGCTCTTCAACTCTATCTTTCAAAGGAATTCTTCCTTCTTTAGGAAGTGTGGAAAGGGCACGTTTTTTCGCCTGTTTGGATTTTATATCTCTCTTAATTCTCCTAGTCTCAGTCTCTATTGCTTTATTCAAAG
>CAZHYK010000041.1:0-2940 GCA_964536715.1 Candidatus Woesearchaeota archaeon
TGAAGGAGAAATAAAAATAATGGTATCTCCTCTTAAGAAGGTAATGCCGTAACTTTTCGTCTGTTGGCCGTTCTCTATCTCTTTAGCATTATCTAACACCACATTGATGTGGATGTCAAATGCCTTAAGAGTTCCAACCATTTGCTTACCGCTCTTAAGCTGTACCAAAATCTCCTTGCCTTTAGAACTATTCAATAAGTCCAAAGGTCTATCAATTCCGTTAGCCATAGTTTTATCTCATAGAATTAGTTTTTAAATCTATCTAAATTACGAATCTCCGAAAGGTATTTAAATCAACCACTCCAAAAAATAATATGAAAATTGGAAGAAAAATTTCTGGCGGAAAATATAAGAAAGCAAGAAAGAAAAAGAAATTTGAAAGAAAAGGACAGGAAAGAAAAGTAAAAGTTGGAGAGACAAAAACGAAGATTATGGGAGTAAGAGGCGGAAATGAAAAAACAGTTTCACTTTTACAAAACAAAATTAATTTAATTTCTAAGGGAAAGGCAAGTGTTGTGGAGATAAAAAGAGTTTTGGAAACTCCATCTAATAGATTCTTGGCAAGACAGAATATCCTAACGAAAGGAGCTATTGTTGAAACAGACTTAGGAAAAGCAAAGATAACAAATCGACCTAGTCAAGAAGGAAATGTTCAAGGAATTTTAGTTGAATAATCTCCGTCGTTAATATTAATTTTTAACCGAAAGATTTAAAAAGCCGAAAGGTTTATAAACCCTATTATGGCCAATAAAAAACGCTGCCCCGAATGTGGGAGTTCTAATTTAATTTATGATGAAGTACAAAGTGAAGTAGTCTGTGAGGATTGCGGTTTAATTGTCGAAGAAAAAATGGTTGATACCACTCACGAACTTAGATCATTTGATAAGGGAGAAAAAAGATCTCGGGGTGGAGCACCAATGTCCATGCAGAAATTTGATAAAGGTTTAACTACAAATGTAGGAGAAATTTCAGATATTTATAAATTAGATTCTGGACAACAAACTAGAAAATATCTTAGAATAAGACAGTGGCAAGAAAGAGTTTCAACATCCATTGAAAGAAATTTAAGACAGGCTATGGCGGAATTAAGAAAAGTTTCTTCTTATTTAGATCTTCCAAATGTAGTCAGAGAAGAAGCAGCAAGAGTTTATAATTTTGTTTTACAGCGAGGATTGGTTAGAGGAAGAAGTATGGAATCTGTAATTGCTTCATGTGTTTATGCTGCTTGTCGTTCATATAATATTCCAAGAACACTTGACGAAATTTCTATTGCTTCCGAAGTTGAAAGAAAAGAGATAGGAAGAACTTATAGGTTTATAATTAGAAGAATTGGAATAAGACCTAAACCGAGCTCTCCCGCAGATTATATTTCTAGATTTGGTTCAACACTACACCTCTCTCCAAAAGTACAACATGGAGCTCACTTAATTTTACAGAAAGAAGAAATTTCTGATTTAATGTCTGGGAGAGGACCTGCAGGAATTTCTGCTGCAGCGTTATATGTTTCTGCACTCCTTAATGATGAGAAAAAAACACAGAGAGAGGTAGCAGATGTTGCAGGAATTACAGAAGTTACGATAAGAAATAGATATAAAGAACTTTTAACTAAGTTAAATCTTGAAGAAAAAATCAAACAAAAAGAAGCTGAAAAGGATAGAATAAAGAAAGAATTGAGAGAAGCGAAAAAAACAAATAATCATTAATTTTCATAGTTAAAATATTTGGTTAATAATTATGAAGTAAATTCGGAAAGAAACTTCAAATAATAGTCTCTTTAAAAGACCAATCTTCAACTTCTTTATTATCTAAGAGAGTTATTTTAATTAAGGTGTTTTATTTAGTCAGACGCGATTTTCCCAATTCTTAATTTACTCTTATGATTTAAAAATTTACAAATATTTCGGCAAGAGTAAATTTCCCACTCCTAAAAACTTTTAAATTATTAATCTTTGATTAATTTATCTGGGGAGATGCCTACGCTGCTCCCAATTCATTTTTACTATTTTTAAATTTACAAGAATTTCAACAAGAGCAAATTGCTCACTCCGATATATTTAAAAGTTAGTTGATATTCTATCAATCATCTGGGGAGATGCCGGAGTGGTCAAACGGGACAGACTCAAGATCTGTTGGCTTATGCCTTCGGGGGTTCGAATCCTCCTCTCCCCATCACATATCGAACGAAGAGAAATATGTTAGAGGGTGATACTTTACAAATTTATTTGTATAGGTTCGAATCACTTTAAGAAAATTAGTTTCTTTTTAGGACTCCTCCACCCATTATATATTATACAAAAAGAAATCTTCTATCTAGATATACAATCATTAAAAGAATTTTTATTTTCAAATCTACAAATTTTTGGAGTTCCTTGCTTATTCTTCTCTCTAAATGTTAAAGCAGATTGATCTACAGAAATAATTATATAATCAATTCCATTAACTTTTACTTCATCTCCTCCTCGTAAATTTTCAAACAAATATATACTCTCTTTCTCTTCTGAACCTTTAGATGGAGTACTATCGGTTGGTATATTTGCATTAAGCGAATTTCTAGTAGAATAATCCTTCAATAACTCTTCGATCCTTATCTTATAGAATAAAGTTCTTAGGTAGTATCCTCTTGCCTGGTGATAATCATAGTGTCCTTCATTTTCTAGCTTAGTAATATTATTATTTAATATAGAATCAACAGCACCGTGTTCCTTCAAATCGGATTCAATTTTAATAGCAAGAAGGTTACTTTCTTCATCAGTCATAAAACTAGAAATTGAATTAAGATTATTTTGAATCTTTTCAGTACCTTCTATAGTTTTCACAGCATTAAAAATTCCAATCGTATTTCTATTTACTGAACTATTATCCAACCAACATTTAAGATTTGGGTTTCCACAATAACCTACAGAAATCCAATTATCATTTACTCCCTTTCCAGGATTCTCG
>CAZHYK010000042.1:0-2909 GCA_964536715.1 Candidatus Woesearchaeota archaeon
TTATTAATTTCTTCTTCAAGTTCCTTTATTTTAAGATTTAAATTTTCAATTTTAGATTTGTTCTGTTCTATTCTAGATTCATAATTTTCCCTCCTTACCCTATGCCCTGCTAATATAGCCCTTAAATCAGCAATTTCTTTATGTAATAATTCTTGCTCTCCTCCTGAAGAGGATTCAATTTTTCCTGTAATTCCATTAACTTTTTCCTCACAAGAGGAGATTTCAATTCGTGTTTGGTTTATTTTCTCTCTCAACGACGAAGTTCTCTTTAAAATTAAATTTCTATCCTCATCTAATTTTTCAAGTTCTTTTTCTCGCTCTTTTATATCTTTAGAAAGAATTCCTGCCTTACATTGCTTAATAGAAATTTCCATTTTTTTATAATTCATTGCATTTTGTCTATCCTCCTCTAAATTCTTCAAGTGATTGTTTTTCTCTCTTAGAATTGCATTTGTCTCCTTAAGTTTTTCATCCGTTTTCTCTAATTCTTTTATAGATTTTTCTTTTCTAGTTTCGTATATAGAAATTCCCGCAACATCTTCAATAATTCTTCTTCTTTCCATAGGAGACATACTAACCATCTTTGCAATCTCTCCCTGCAATACTAAATTAAATCCATTGGGATCTATCCCTGCATGGGCTAAAAGCTCAATAAGTTCCTGTCTTGTTTTAGTTTCATTATTTATTTTATAAATTGAAACTCCGTTTCTTCTAACAATTCTTTTAATAGAAATTTCAGTTTGATTTAAAGAAAAAGCTCCATCTTCATTATCAAATATCAATTCAACCACTGCTTCCGGGGAAGCCTTATAATATTTATTTCCCCTGAATAAAAGATTTGCAGCCTTTTCCGCTCTAATAGATTTCGTTCCTATTCTTCCTAAAACAAAACACAAAGCATCCGTAATATTTGATTTCCCAGAGCCGTTCGGTCCAACAATTACATTCATAGCATTTTCAAATGGAATTTCAGTTCTCCTTGGAAAACTCTTAAAACCTTGCATCACTAACTTTTTAATATAGGCCATATATCTAATAGAAATCGAGGGTTTTTAAGGATTTATAGAGTAAAACTTCCCTAAAACAATTTTCCCTGTTCGCTTTTTCCCTTCAATTTTTTTACAGTGCTCCAAGAGTGTCTAATAATTTTATCAACTATTGGATCTCCTAAATTTTTCTCTAAGAACTCCTTGGTTTTAGGATCTGCCGGATAGCCCGAGCCAAAGTCTTTTCCAATCTCTTTTTTCAAATTTCTAACCTCTTCCTCTCTTTTCTCTTTTGCAATTATTGAGGCAGCAGAAACAACCGGATAAATAGCATCAGCTTTATGTTCCGCTTTAATTTCAATTCTTTCCCTATCAACAATAAAAATCTCTAGATAACTTTTCCAACCTAATTCATTTATAGAAGGACAGTCTACAAATACCTCTATTTTCCCAGAAACTTTTTGAGCAAGTTCATTTATCACCATCGCCATTTTCTGCGCCTCTAAATTATTTAAATTAGTAGAAGAATCAATCTCTTCTGGACTAGCCTCCTGAATTGCAAATTGAAATTTATTCTTCAAAATATCTCCAATCATATTTCTTTTTGAAGGAGAGAGAAGTTTAGAATCTTTAACTCCTATTTCAACTAACTTATTTTCCTCTTCGGAGTTGATTAAAACCCCGGCTAAAATCATGGGACCTATAACCGGCCCTCTTCCTGCATCGTCAATTCCAATATAATGAACCATTAACTAAAAAGTTAGTTTTAGTTTAAATAGCTTTTGAGTAAAAATAAAAAAAATAAAAAACATTATTTAGGGAAATTATTTCTTCCCACAACCACAACTTCCAGTCTTTTCAACACCACAAGTTGGAGAGCTACAACTGTTTCCAGGAGTACAGCTTCCACCACAACTTCCCGCTCCGCTACAACTTGGAGTCTTCTCAGGAGAACTCTCAGCTATGGGAAGATCATTAGAAGTTTGCAATGCATTTACTACAAGAAATCCTGCAATAAGCATTGTCGCAACAAGACCAGCGATTATCCAAATTTTCATTTTATTATCTCCATTTAATTGATAAACGAAGAAAAATAGTTATTATAATCTCTTTGATGAAACTAGTTTCATTTCAAAATTATAAAGTTATTCATGCCTCTTCTCTTTCTCTCAATTATTCCTCTAGCTTCCAATTTATCTAACAATCTAGTCATACCAACTTTTCCAATCTCTAGTTTTTCTACAAGCTCTGCCTGGAAAATTCCATTTTTTTCTTTGATAATTTTCACAGCCTTTTTTTCAATTTCATTCAATCCCTCTAAAGAAATCTTTTTCTTTCTCTCTTTAACTTTTTTAATAATAATCTTTTTGTCTTCCTTAGAGAAAATTAAAAATAAACCTACGATTAAAATTATTCCCGCAATTGCAACACTCAATCCAGTTTGTAAGGAAAGAGTATCATACATTCCACAACTAGAACCATGAGAACAACTATCTGAAATTATTTTTATAATTCCCCTATTAAAAATCCAAATTATTACAAATAGAATCATTGAAATTCCTACAATTAAAAATCCTACATTTTTATTTCTCATTAGTTATGAATGCTAAATCTTAGCAATCCTCCAACACTTCCAAGACTATCAAACTGAACTCCTTCTGCAGTTTCATTAGAAACAAGGTGAATTTCAACTCCTGTTCTTTGAGCTAACTCTTCAAATTTACGAATTTTATCTCTAGGAAGAGTTTTAGACAGAATCAGCTTTCCAATTACCCCTTCAATTAGTCTCTGTTCAACCTCTGCCTCTCCATAAGCAACCTTATCCGGAGTTTTTCCAATCGCCATAAAAAATTCATCAAGAATTTTTTTCTGTTTTGTAATTTCCTGCTCTTCTAAAGCATCTTCGGAAGCATGAACTAACAT
>CAZHYK010000043.1:0-2815 GCA_964536715.1 Candidatus Woesearchaeota archaeon
TGGACTCTAACTGTTGAAGAAATGAATAATGGAAGAAATAATAAAAATTCTACACAAGGAACTATTCATGTATTAATGGAAGGAATAAATGTCTTCCCAATAATATCCTCTCCGGAAGAAAATAAGTTCTATGGACATTTAGTTCCTTTTGATGCATCTCAGAGTTATATTGCTAATTGTTCTTTAGATAATTTTGAAGGTTCGGAGTTTAATATTACCAATGATAATGATGAGGTTGATTTATATTGTGAATATATTTTAGCTCCAGAATCTGAACAACCTATGGGAGAATACAATGTATCTATAAGGTGGAAGGAATTAAAATCTTCAACTAGTAATGAAGTTATAGAGTGGATTAGAGGAAATGAAACACACTGGGAACCTTGGACTTTAGAAAATTATGAACAGAATTTAGAAGAAGATAACGATATTCAAGGAGTAGTTATTTTTAAGAAACTTTATCGTACTGTGGGACCTAGAAGAGTTGCATTTGATATGAAGATTCAGTGGTAAGATTTAGAATAGAAGGATTTATTAATCTTAAAAACAATATTTTTCTAATTAAGTTTATTAAAGAGGATGATGAATAGAAAGAGTGCTAGTGAAATTATGAGAGAGTATGGTTCTCGTCTTGAAACGGAGATGAGAGGATTTGATTCTGGAGGAGGATATAGTCGTTCTTATTCAAGTTTTAAAGAAAGTATGACTCCAATTCTATCTTCTTATGAAAGGTGGTGTAAGGGTTTAGGAAATATTGTCAGAATAAAACCTTCTAAAAAGGATACAGAAAGAATTCAAAAACATATTGAACAGGCACATCTAAATATTAGTCCGGTGGAGGCAGTTTCATTTTCCTTTATGGCTTTCTTTAGTGTTTTCTTTATTGGATTTTTAGCTCTTATAGGCTACTGGGCATTTGTCCCCGAAATTCCTTTTGCACTCGATAGTTTTCCAATAGGACTTTTATTTTTATTATTACTATTTTCGGGTTTTTTATATTATTTTATGAATGGATTTCCAGAGAGACTTGCAATTAAATGGAGATTAAAGGCATCTTCTCAAATGGTTCCGGCAATTCTTTATCTTGTTATTTATATGAAACACACTTCCAATTTAGAAAAAGCAGTTGCTTTTGCATCAGAACATTTAGAGCCTCCTCTTGCATTAGATTTCAAGAAAATTTTTTGGGATGTAGAGATTGGAAAATATTCTACAGTTAAAGAAAGTGTGGATGCTTATTTACAAAGATGGAGAGGATTTTCTTTAGAATTTATTGAGGCATTTCATTTAATTCAATCTAGTCTTTACGAGCCTTCAGAGGCGAGAAGAGTTGCTTTTTTAGAGAAATCTCTTCAGGTAATTTTAGATGGCGTTTATGATAAAATGTTAAAATATACTCATGAGGTAAAGGCTCCCTTGACAAATCTTTATATGTTAGGAATTGTATTGCCTACACTTTCCTTGGCAATTTTACCTTTGGCTTCCACAATGTTAGGAGGGTCTATAACCTGGCCCGGAGTTTTAGTTGCATTTAATTTAATAGTTCCTTTCTTTGTAATGTATATGACCTGGAATGTAATTAGCAAAAGACCGGGAGGATATGGAGATAGCTCATATCTTGAAAAGAATCCTCTTTACTATAAGTATGTTAGTAAGAAACCCTACTGGATTGCCTTTGCTATTGCTTTTCCGCTCTTTCTAATAGGAATAATCCCTCTTCTATTTATGTACACCCCTCTTCCTGAATGGATAGGTTTGATAGGAAGAGATATTAGCTGGGAGGCGATTGGACTTCCAATGATGGGGGATAGTGGAATTTTTGGAATCTCTCAAGATCCTTCTGGAAATTGGTATGGTCCGATGGGAGTTTTAGGATCTATACTCTCTTTATTTATACCTCTAGCTATTGCGGTATTTTTTATAGTTGCTTTGAAAGCGAGAACAAAAGAACTAATTAAAGAGAGAGAAAAATATAAGGAAGTTGAAAATGGATTTACAAATTCTTTATTTCAATTAGGAAATAGAATGGGTGATGGTGTTCCTGCAGAGATTGCTTTCTTAAAAGTTGCAGACACTTCAAGAGGAACTTCCAGCGAGGGATTTTTCAGGCAGGTAAATCAAAATATTCAACAGATGGGGAT
Source organism: Candidatus Woesearchaeota archaeon (assembly GCA_964536715.1). Classification (GTDB taxonomy): domain Archaea; phylum Nanobdellota; class Nanobdellia; order Pacearchaeales; family GW2011-AR1; genus CAKZRD01. The sequence goes on from CAZHYK010000043.1 coordinate 2,142, forward strand.
GTCGGTTGACAAAGCAATCTTTGATCCTAGAAGGGGAGCTATTATTTTTTATCCCTCCGGATTAATTGTTACTTCTATGAAGATTCTTGTAGAGTCTGTAAAAAAAGGGTTACAGGTTGCGGCGAGAAGTTTAATTTCTATCTCTGACTATATTAAAAATATTAAAAAGATTGATGATAGAATGAAAGATTTACTTGCAGATATTCTCTCAGATATGAAATCTAATATGGTATTTCTAGCTCCGCTTCTTTCAGGTATTATTATGGGCCTTTCGGTTATGATTACTACAATTATTGGAGGGTTGACAAAATTTACAGGTAATATAGGCGAGGGTGCAGATGTTGAGGGTATGATGGGAGGTATGGGCGGTGGAGGGTTTATGGATTTGTTTCAAATTTATGAGATGATTCCTCCTTATTGGTTGCAGATTATTATAGGGCTTTATCTAATTGAAATTGTATTTATTTTGACTTCTACCCTAGTTACAATTAAGTCTGGAAAGGATGATCTGGAATCTACATACGAGACTGCATTAAACTTACAAAAAGCAATCACATTCTATTTTATAGTTGCATTGATTTCAATTATTGCTCTATCGTTACTAGGAGCTATAGTTCTTCCAAGTCTTTAGTGTTTAATTTTAAAGTTACAACAAAGATTTATAAAATAATTTT
>CAZHYK010000044.1:0-2763 GCA_964536715.1 Candidatus Woesearchaeota archaeon
ATTTATATAATAAAGGAAGAATTTATAGAAAAGACGCTCCGGCAATGTGGTGCCCGGAATGTAGAACTGGGATTGCTCAGGTAGAAATTCAGGATAAAGAAATGGATTCTACTTTTAATGATATTGTCTTCAAGGTTGAAGGAAAAGAATTAGTTATTGCGACGACAAGACCAGAATTACTTCCTGCATGTGTTTCTATTTTTTATCATCCTTCGGATGAAAGATTTAAACCTCTAAAAGGGAAAATGGCTAGGGTTCCTTTATTTGATTTTGAAGTTCCGGTTATGGAGGATGAAAGAGTTGATCCTGAGAAAGGAACTGGAATTGTTATGTGTTGTACTTTTGGAGATCAGACAGACATGGAATGGCAGAAAGCATATGATTTACCAATAAAACTTGCAATTACCGAAGATGGAAAGATGAGCGAGATATCTGGAAAATATCAAGGAATGAAAATTAAGGCGGCAAGAAAAGAAATTTTAAACAACTTAAAGGAAGAAGGACTTTTGAAGGAACAAAAACCAATAAGACATTTTGTTAATACTCACGAAAGATGCGGAACTGAGATTGAATTTATAAAAAGTAAGCAGTGGTTTGTAAGATATCTAGATTTGAAAGAAGATTTACTGAAATGGGGAGATGAGTTGAAATGGATTCCAGAATTTATGAAACATAGATACGATAATTGGGTTAAAGGATTGCAATGGGATTGGTTAATTTCCAATCAAAGACATTTTGGAGTTTCTTTCCCTGTATGGTATTGTAAAAATTGTAGCGAAGTAATCTTAGCAGATGAAAAACAACTTCCAATAGAATCTACTAAGGATAAACCTCTAGGAAAGTGTAAATGTGGTTCAGAAGAATTTATTCCAGAAACTGATGTTTTGAATACCTGGTTTACCTCTTCTTTAACTCCAACTATTGCAACAAATTTAGTAGATGAAAAAAACAGAGAAAAACTTTTCCCAATGGATTTAAGACCTCAGGCACATGATATAATTTCATTTTGGTTATTTAATACTCTTTTAAAATCTAGATTGCATTATGGAATTAATCCTTGGAAAATGGCCTCTATTTTTGGATTTGTTACACTTGGGGGAGAGAAGATGTCTAAATCTAAGGGGAATGTTGTTAGACCCCAAGAGGTTATGGAAAAATACGGAGCTGATGCAATAAGATATTGGGCTGCTTCTTCAAAACTTGGAGAGGATATTAACTATCAAGAAAAAGATGTTATAACTGGAAAAAAATTTGTAAATAAAATTTTGAATGCGACAAATTTTATCTTTCAAAATTTAGAATATCAAAAAGAAATTCCTAAACTAGTTGAAACAGATAGAATTTTTTTAACAGAGTTGAATAAGGTCATAACCTCTGCAACAGAATCATTTGAAAATTATAATTATTCTAAAGCTAAAAGCGAGATAGATAATTTCTTTTGGAAAGTTCTTTGTGATAATTATTTAGAGATTGTAAAAAATAGAGTTTATAATGGGACTGAGGAAGAAAAGAAATCTGCATTTTATACTCTTTATATTTCTCTTTTAACAATTCTAAAACTAATGGCTCCATTTACTCCTTTTATTTGTGAGGAAATTTATCAAACTCATTTTAGAAAAAATGAAGAGAAAGTGTCTATTCATTTGGAAAGTTGGCCTGAGGTTTTAGAGATAGAAACTAAGGAAAGTGATGAAAAAATCTGGAACAGATTTCTAGAGATAGTCTCCTTAATAAGACAGAAAAAATCTGAAGAGAAAAAATCTATGAAAGCAGAAACTGAATTAACTCTTTCTAGGGAAGATTTAGATTTATTAGATAGTGTTTTAGAGGACTTGAAAGCAGTTAGTAATTCTTTAAAAATTGATGAAGGAAATTTTGAGATAAAAATTCTCTGACTCATCATCTTTATAAATCCTCTTTTTGTTTAATATGTTATATAGAAAATGGATGAAGCACAAAAATATGAACTAGAAGAAACATTGAAAGAACTTGAAAATTATAGAGGGCGACATACAGAATTTATTACAGTTTTAATTCCCTCAGGATATAATATTTTTAGTGTTATAGATCAAATTGAGGCTGAAAAAGGAACTGCAACCAATATAAAATCTAATGCAACAAGAAAAAATGTTATAGATGCACTAGATAAAGTTTCTAGGCAATTAAAGACCCTTGGTAGAACTCCCGAGAATGGTTTAGCTCTCTATGCTGGAAATGTTTCCGAAGTAGAAGGAAAAGATGATTTGAGAATTTGGACAATTGAACCTCCTAAACCTCTCAAGGTCAGGATGTATCGTTGCGATCAAACTTTTATCGTAGATCCTCTAAAGGAAATGGTTGTTAGTGATGAAGTTTATGGATTAATTTTAATTGAAAGAAAGGAAGCAAGTATTGGAATTTTAGAGGGTAAGGATGTTAGACTAATTGAAAATATGACTTCCGGAATTCCTAGTAAAATAAGGGCTGGAGGACAGTCAGCTCAGAGGTTTCATAGAATTACAGAAGGTTTAACTAAAGAATTTTTTAGAAGAATTTCTGAAAAAGTTAAGAATGAATTTTTTGAGATGAAGAACTTGAAAGGAATTCTTGTTGGAGGTCCCATTCCAACTAAGGAAGAATTTTTAGAAACTGGGCAATTAGTAACTGCATTAAAAAATAAGGTTATTGCAGTTAAGGATATTGGGGACACTGGAATTGCAGGATTAAAAATGTTAGTTCATGCTTCCGAAGATGCTTTAGAAGAGCAGGAAATTACAAAACAGA
>CAZHYK010000045.1:0-2618 GCA_964536715.1 Candidatus Woesearchaeota archaeon
AACTAATATTGTTTTTGAATTTTTCTTAACTTCTTACCAAAATCGTCTCCTAAATCTAATGAGTGATCTATTATTCCTTCAGGAGCACAAACCATCATATCTAATCCGTGTGAATAAACATCTTTTCCTTGAGCTCTTCTTACAGCCTCAAGACCTATTTGAATTAAACCCCTTGGTTCAATTCCTTTTCCATTTGGAAGATAATCTTTTGCTTCCGAAATAATATCTAAAGCATTCATATATTCATTTACTCTTTGGGATCCACTTCCTATTGCAACTAAAGATCTTTCCTCAACTTTTCCTAAGGGAAAACAAGTATATAATTTAGGATTATTATCAAATCTAGTAGCAATTAAAAAAGAACTTAAACGTTCAGGGTTCGGCATTTCATATCCCATTCTTTGAATATTTAAATCTCTTAATTCTTCAAATTTTTCTTGTTGAATAATTTCTGAAATATTGTATCTTCCTTCTAAAATATTGCCTATAAAATCTTCAGTTTGATTATCCCTTAATCCAGAGTGTCCCAGGCAATAATTTCCTTCTTTTGAAACCCAAAGCTTTCTTCCTAATTGTTTTCCGATAGGAAATCCGGTTCTTAAATCTGTAGAGGTAGTCTGTCTATCCGCTACTAATACTGCTAGATCTGTTTTAGGGTGTCTTAATCCAAATAGTGTTGTCATTCTGTTCTCCTATAGTTTTCTAGGAAATACAGTTTTTAAATCTTTCTAATTGTAACTACTTATAAGAAACAACAACCGAAAGATTTAAATAGTCCTTATTCTTGTAATAATTATCACCTCTTTTTTCCCAGAAGGGGCGAGTAGAACTCACTAATTGATTTGTTCTATGAGCCCTTTCCAGGGTTAGTAATTTTTAAAAAATAGCCCACTCGTTTCTTTCTTTTTGTTCCCTATCTAAAACAGAATTCTTTTTGTTTATTCTTGGCCTTCCAGTTTCTTTATCCTTTCTCAAGGTAATATTAAGTTGTTTTAGCAGTTCTGAAATTCCTTTTTCAAAAGAATAAACTTCTGAAGATTTTCCTGCCTTACCTGGTTCTCCTGAAAATACAACAACGGAATCTGCAAGATAAGACATTAGGAGTAAATCATGATCTACGACAAAGGCAATCTTTTCTTTCTCCATCATAAAATCTTTAATAGTTTTAGCAAGAGAAATTCTTTCCTCTACATCTAAATAGGCAGAAGGTTCGTCAATTAGATAGATATCTGCTTCCTTTGCTAAACATCTAGCGATAGAAAGTCTTTGTAATTCTCCTCCTGAAAGAGTATTTATTTTTTTCTGAGAAAGAGTTTCTAGATTAAAATCAGAGGCAAGTCTTTTATCTATTTTTTCTTTAAACATTATATCCCTAATAATTTCTTCAGAATCTGAAGGGAGATATTGAGATTTGTAAGAAATTTTTAAATTTAAATCTAATTTTTTCTTCTCTCCGTTAATTTCAATTTCCTCTAAACCACAGAGAGATTTTACAAAAGTTGTTTTCCCAGTTCCGTTTTTTCCAAGAATTCCATAAACGTGATTTGAATAAATCTTCCCCTCTTTAACCTCTAATTTAAAACCTTCAGAAAACTCTTTTTTGAATGAAGGCCAACTAGCAATTTTATATCCTTCTAATGGAGGATTTTTATTAAAATTAAAAATCAATTTTTTATCTCTAATTCTTAAATTCTCTTCTTTTAAGAAACCATCAAGATAGGAATTGATCCCTGAAGCAGTTGATTTCAATCCTGAAACTAAACCAAAAGCTCCTTGCTGTCCGTAGAAAATATTTAGATAATCTGTAAGATAATCTAAAATCAGTAAGTCATGCTCTACTACAATAATTGTTTTTCCTTCAGAAATTTCTTTTATAAAATTTGAAACTTTTAATCTCTCTTCAATATCTAGGTAAGCCAAAGGTTCATCAAAAAAATAGATATCTGAATTTTTTAAACAAGTTGTAGCGATAGCTATTTTTTGTAGTTCCCCTCCTGAGAGTTTGTTCAAGGATTTTTCTAAAAGATTTTCTATACTAAGTTTTTTTACAATTTTCTCAATTGTTTCTTTATCTGCTCTTTGAGAAAATAAATCTTTTACTAAAAGATCTACTGAGAGAAAACTTAAATTTTGAGGTTTGTAAGCAATTGTTTTTTTATCAATGTTTTCAAAATATTTCATTAGTTCATTTCCTTTGAAAAAGGATTTTACTTCCCCCTCAATTCCTTCAAATTTTCCAAAATTAGGTTTTTCTTTTGCAGAAAGAATTTTTACAGCAGTTGATTTTCCAATTCCATTTCTTCCCAATAGACCTAGAACAAAATTTTCCCTAGGAATCGGAAGTTTATAGAGGGCAAAGCCATTTATTCCATATCTGTGAGTTAAAAATCCATCTTTAATTTCTGGAAGATTTATTATTTGAATTGCTTTGAAAGGACATCTCATTGCACAGATTCCACAACCGATACAAAGTTTCTCATCAATTTTTGCTTTCTCTTCAATTGTCACACAAGGGTCGCCTTTCTTATTAATTGGACAGACTCTTTGACACTCATGATTACACATATCAGGTCTACATTTTTCTTTATCAATAACAGCGATTCTCATAAAAATAATTA
>CAZHYK010000046.1:0-2363 GCA_964536715.1 Candidatus Woesearchaeota archaeon
TTAAAAGATAGAAGTGTTCCTTTCCAATTTGGCGGATTGGATTATCTGTTTGAATAATGAAAGAAAAATTTGTTTCCTACACAGATCAAAGAGAAGATTTAATTCTGTCTATGATATTTGAGGGAGTTAGAAAGGGATTTTATATAGATGTTGGAGCAAATGAGAGTATTTTAGGAAATGTTACAAAACATTTTTATGACAGAGGTTGGAATGGAATAAATATTGAACCCCTTCCTGATTGTTATGATGATCTTGTTAAAAGGAGACCGAAGGATATTAATCTTAACATTGGAATCTCAAATAAACAAGGAATCGGAAAATTAACTATAAATGGAGGATTATCTTCATTAAATTACCAAGAAAAGGATAAAAATTTCATTGAAATTAAATTGGAAACTCTTACTGATATTGCAGAAAAACACATAGGAAAAAAGAAAATTCACTCTTGTAAAATCGATGTGGAAGGCTTTGAGAATGAAGTATTAATGGGTTTTAATTTTGAAAAATTTCGCCCAAAAGTATTTTGTATAGAATCTACTTATCCTGGAACTAAGATATCTAATTATTCTTCTTGGGAATCAATTTTATTAAAAAAGGAGTATAAGTATATCTATACGTTTGGAGTTAATAGATATTATGTAGATATAAATCAAAAAAGATTATTGGAAAATGCGAAAAATATAGATAAGAAAATTATAAATTATGAAGTATTTGACATAATAAATAAAAAGAAGTCCTTAGATTGGAAAATTGGAAGATTAATTCTTTTTATACCAAGAAAAGTTAAGAAAATCTTATCGGGAGCTAGATTATAATGAAGAAGAATAAAAATAAGGTTTTAATCGTAGAAAGTCTTGCCAAAAATGGTTGTCACGAAATTATTAATAGTGCTTTGGTAGTTATGTGCTCAGAAATATTCGGACAAATATCTATTTCCGCAACAGAAGAAGCAAAAAAGGATATTAAAAAAACTTTATCTAAATTTGGTTATACTAAAATCATCCCAGAATTAAAGTTCAACCCCTATAAAGTAAAAGAATATAAATACCATACATTAAAAAGAATAGTTTCCGCGATTAGAGATATTCAAAATTTATTCTTCGCCAAAAGAGAAGAAGTAGTCATCTATACATATGCAAGGATTATATCATTTATTACTATTAACTTTCTTAATCTTATTTTAAAGAAAAAAATTTTATTTATTTATCACGGAAATTTAGAAAGCACATTAAATCATTCATTAGGTAGAAAGGCATTAATTTTATTATTCAAAAAGGGAAAGATAAACAAAAATATACGGATTTGTGTTCTTGGAAGCTCAATTAAAAAAAATTTAGATTCATATTTAAATCGAGAAAATAGGAAAAGATTTTTTTCGATAGACCATCCCTATTTTTTTACCCCGAGTAAAAGTAAAAAAAAATTAAATCAAAAATTAATCTTAAGTACGGTAGGGTTTATGAGTAATTCAAAAGGATTAAAAGAGCTCATAAGACTATCTGAATTTTTTAAAGATAATGTAAATTTTCACATAATTGGGAAAGTGTCTGATGAAATTAACCCTGCCGATTATCCAGGGATAACCTTTATCTCAAGAAAAGGTAAACAAATTCCTAGGGAACGATTTGAAAAAGAAATAAAAAAATCAGATTTTATTTTATATTTATATCCCAAGGATTCTTATAAACTTACTGCAAGCGGAGCTATCTTTGATGCAATAAATATGGAAAAACCGATAATTGCTATAGAGAATGATTATTTTAAATCAATCTTAACAAATAATCCGATAGGTTATTTAGAGAAAAATACTGAAAGGATTAAAAAAAGAATAGAATATATACTAGAAAATAATGAAACTATTTTAAAAGAATACAACAAATTTATAGAAAACGAACAAAAATTAAAAAAAAAGTTTTCTCCAAAAAAGATAACTATTGACTTTGAAAGAGAATTAAAAAAGAACAAGTTTATTACAGGATGAGCTTTCTCTTAAACTATCTACGTCAAAAACCAAAACTTTATTCTAAAATTAGAAAAATTTATGGCATGACTATTGGTTTTTATTGGTTTAAAAAAATATGGTTAAAAAAATATGGTTTGTGGAATGGGAAAAACATGATAAAACTTCTTTCTGACGAAAAGGCAAATAAAATTATTTCTGAAAAAATAAAATCAAATGAGCCGTTTATGGTTTGCAGATATGGAAGTAATGAATTTAGAAATTTGTTTCAAGAAAGCGAATTTGATACGCTGTGTTTTAATGCTGGATTTTTTCCAAATAACAAAAAATTATTAGATAAATTTAGAAAAGTTTATTTTGAAAGCTCTAGGCAGATTGATTATCTTTGTGTTTGGAATTATTT
>CAZHYK010000047.1:0-2360 GCA_964536715.1 Candidatus Woesearchaeota archaeon
GATTTTATATCTCTCTTAATTCTCCTAGTCTCAGTCTCTATTGCTTTATTCAAAGCAGACATTAATTCCTTAAGGGTAATTTTCTTAAATCTAGGAATTGGAGTTCTTGGAACGAGTAATGGGAGTTCATTCTCATCAAATTCAATTCTCTCTAAAACATATTTTTTCTCCTCTTTCTTCCCATAAATAGATTCGTCTAATTGTTTAATATAGTCATTGTTCAGAATTTCTGATTTCAATCTTAACAAAAATGCACACGCATGTAAAACTTTAGAAGAGATAAAAAAATTTGCTTCTTCCAATTCTTTAATAACTTCTAAATATCTTTCTGCTAATATCGCAAGATCAATATCCCAGGGATCTAATTGTTCGGTTTTAATTAGGTCGTTCAAAATAGATTGCCAACTAATCTCTTCTCCAGTAATTAGATCATAAAATTGTTCTTCGTTAATTTTGTCTGTTGCCTCTTCCATAATAAATCTTCTTAGAATAACTTAATAAAACTATCATCCGAAGATATTCTTAAATTTTCCTTCATTAATTATCTTTTTCATTTCTTCTGTAATAAAATATGTAGGTCTTTTCCCAGAATATGATAAATATAACCTTTCCTTTGCCCTAGAAATTGCGACATAAAATAGTCTCTTTTCCTCTTCCTCTTTGTCTAAATCTTGCCCCTTGATAAACTCTAAAATGGGATGGTCAGAAGTTTTACATGGGAAGTTTTGCTCATTGCATCCTAAAACAAAAACATTCTCTGCTTCAAGTCCTTTAATCGCATGTATTGTAGAGAGAACAATTTCTCCAGGTTTGGGTTCTGCAGGTCTAGTCTGTTCATCTGATTTTACAATATGCGGAATTTTTAAAATTGCAAGTTTTCTAGAGAGTTCACTAAGTTGTCTATTAGTTCTCGCTAAAACGAAAATCTCATTTCTATCTAATTCGGAATCTTTTAGTTTTTTAATTATAAATTCGTACTCCTCGTTTTCATTTTCAAATTCAATCAATTCAATATTTCCTTCCTTTTCCGAATTACTCTCTAGATTTTGCAAGCCTAGAGATGTAATCGCAAGATTCATAAATTCAACTATTTTTTTCATCGAACGATAGTTCTTATTCAAACCGATAACTTCTGCATTGGGAAATTCTTCCTGAAATTTTAAGATATAATTTATGTTTCCACCTCTCCAACCAAAAATAGATTGTCTAGGATCTCCAACCGCAAATAAATTTTTCGGAGAGAGTAATTCTAGAAGTTCAATTTGAGCATCATTTACATCTTGATATTCGTCTACGAGTAAGTGTTCATATTGTGGAATTTCGTTTTTATTTTCTTCAAAGAATTCTAAACAATCTAATAACTGATCGGTAAAATCTCTCAATCCTTGAATTTTCATGTGATCTATAATGCTAGAACAGATTTGATAAATCAATCTAGCATTTTCTTTATCCTTATCTATATTTATTGAAAAATCATAAAGTTCTTGTTTTGTTGCCTTGAAATATTCAATAATTGAATAGCAATCATTTAGAAAGGAATTTGCAAGTTTATCGGGTTCTTTCCCTCTCTTTTGACTATCCGAAAAATAATTATCTACCGCACTAGAAATATCTAATCTGTGTTTAGTTAAAGCCATAGTTAAGGCAAAAATTTTATCTGAATAGTTCATAACTCTCGTATTTCTTTTATATATTCTATGTGCGTTTTTCCTAAGGATGGATTCACTAAATGAATTAAATGTTTCAACATTTGTTCTAATCCCTAAATCTAGAAGTCTAGATTCCATTTCCTGTTTTGCCTTTCTAGTAAATGTGATTGCTAAAATTTTTTCTGGAGAAACTCCTCGGTATTTTATCAAAAAATTTATTCTATTAACTAGAACTGTAGTCTTTCCAGATCCTGCCCCTGCCAAACAAAGAATTTTTTCCCTTTTGCTAATTATCGCTTTTTTTTGGAAGTCATTAAATCTTTTCAGAATAGAATCTAATTCTTGAAAAAGGACTCTTTCCTCTTCACTAATCTCAGAAAATTCTAAATTTGTTTTATTCTCTAATTTGTTTTTATTTAATGAGGGTTCTAAAAGCTCTCGATTTCCTTTTGAAGTTATAGTTAAAACCTTAATAAAACTATTTGGAAGATTTGAAGAATCTATCATTCCATTTATAATCAAATTTTCAATCATGCCTCTAATTTCCCCATCGTTTCTAGAACTTAAAATTCCAAAATTATATAAGTTAAATAAGTTATGTTTAGTAATTGATTTATTCTTCATCCTACCTTTTAAAAAATCAATCAATAAGTTTTTTCCAACTGAAAATGGAATTTCATTTAATGATTTTAATACAAATAAATAATCTTC
>CAZHYK010000048.1:0-2318 GCA_964536715.1 Candidatus Woesearchaeota archaeon
AAATTTGGTCTAACAATTCTGGAAACAAACATATTTCTACTTGCAGAAAACAAATTTATTTGAGCATAATTAGTAAGATTATATCTTGAATCTTTTAAGATCTCTCTGATAGCTTCCCCCTCCGGAAGTCCTCCAGGCTCCCTTGTTAGAATTGTAGAAATATTTTTTTTAATCAAATAATCATACAACAATTTTGCCTGAGTAGACTTTCCAGAGCCCTCTCCCCCTTCAAATGTAATGAATTTTCCTCGTTTCATCTTCGGCTATAGGTTAAGAAGGAATATTCCCTCTTTTTATTTTGTTTAGTTAATAACCAGTCTTTAGAATTTATTCTCGGAAAAAAAGCATCCCCCTCATAAATATGATGCACTCTTGTTAATTCTAGAGTATTTGCTATAGGCATAAATTGCCTATAAATTTGCTCTCCCCCTATAACATATATTTTTTCCTTTGATGCTAAAGCTAAAGATTTTTCTATAGAATCAGAAATAATAATCCCTTCAGAACAGTAATCTTTCCTAGAGGTTAAAACAATATTCTCTCTATTGATTAAAGGCTTTCCTATAGACTCAAAAGTCTTCCTTCCCATTATCATACTATTTCCCAAAGTTAAATCTTTAAACCTTTTCAAATCTTCTGGAATATGCCAGGGTATTTTTCCATTTAATCCGATTACATTATTCTTTGAAGCAGCTGCGATGAGTATCAATTCTCTCATACTGCAATAGGATAATCTAATTTAGGGTGATGATTATAATTCTCAAAAGTTGTTTTATCATGCGTCCAATTAAAAATAGATTCAAAATCTTGAGTTTTTATAGTGGGTAAATCTAAAGGTTCCCTTTTTAATTGTTCTTTAGCAATATCTATTTGATCTTCATATACATGAACATCTCCTAAAAATCCAACTAACTTTCCTTCTTGTTTATCCGTTTGTCTTGCTAGAAGATGTAATAAGGTTCCATAACTTGCAATATTGAACGGAAGTCCTAAGGGAGTATCAATAGATCTTTGATTCCATAGCAAGTCTAGTTTATTATTTGTAACAATCACTTGAAAACCATAATGACAGGGGGGCAAGGCCATTCGATTTAAATCTAGAGGATTCCATGCAGAGACAATCATTCTCCGATCATTAGGATTTGTTTGAATAGTTTCTATTAATTTACCAAGTTGATCTATCCCCCTTCCTCTATAGTTGTATTGTTCATCCTCATATTTAGCACCAAAATGTCTCCACTGAAATCCATACATAGGTCCTAGATTATTTTCATTCATCATTCTTTTCTTAGTTTCCTCATCATGTCCATAAGGAACTTTTTCAGGATTACACCATTCATCCCAGATACTGCACCCTCTTTCTTGATACCAATTCTTATCAGTAATTCCTTTAATAAATCCTTCAAGTTCTACAAGCATAGATTTCTTGGCCATATATTTTGTTGTTAATAAGGGAAATCCTTTGGACATATCATGTTCAAACATCATTCCAGAAATAGATAAAGCTTTCAATCCAGGACGAGTTTCTTTCCACTCCCCTTCATTTAAAATTCTCTCTAAAATATCTAAATATTCTCTCATATTTAGAAAAAATCAAATCTATATTTAAGTACATATCTAGTATAACATATATATTAATTCTAAAAACAAAAACCTTATAATCTTTTAATTCTAATAAAATATATGTTAACTGAAGAACAGGCAAACCAAATTAAGAATCAACTTCTAAGTCAATTAGACAACTTTCCCGAAGATAAACGAGAGTTAGTAAAAAATAAAATTCTCTCTATGTCTTTAGAAGAGCTAGAAGAATTTATTAAACAAAATCAATCTATTCAATCAGAACAACAAAGTTCTAAGAAAAGTCCTGAACAAAGTAGTTCTTGTATATTCTGTAATATTTCTTCTAAGAAAATGCCCTCATTTATTATTGGAGAAGAAAAAGAAGTTCTCGCAGTTCTAGAAATAAATCCTCTGAGTAAAGGACATTCCCTAGTTCTCCCAAAAAAACATCAGGAAATAACTCAAATTCCTTCCATAGCTTTTACTCTTGCAAAGAAAATTGCAAAGAAAATAAAATCTAAATTTAAACCTAAGGAGATAAAAATCTCTACTCAAAAAATTATGGATCATGCTTTAATTGAAATTATTCCAATTTATGGAAACGAAACTGAAAGAAAAAAATCTTCCGAACAAGAGTTGATAGAAATTCAAAAACAAATTGAAATTATAAAAAAACCGAGAATAAAAAAAGAGAAAAAAATAATTTCAAAGGAAGTTAAAGAAAAACCAGACAATAATTTACCTAGATTTAGGGC
>CAZHYK010000049.1:0-2308 GCA_964536715.1 Candidatus Woesearchaeota archaeon
TTTTAGGATTTATCATAGAAGATTTTTCTAATTCTTCAATTGTTAAAATTCCTTCTTCTAAAAATCTTCTAATCTCAGATTTTTTCAATGGAAGAACAGTTATCGGATAAATTTTATTTTTCTCTATAATCTTTTCCAAACTATTATCCCTAGGATATTTCCATCCTATAAGATCTACTCCAACACCTCTTGAATATTCAATCACCTGATTTGAAAATTTAGTATTTGTTGCTATAATCGCTTTATCAAATGATTTCTTTAAATCTAAAAATCTAGCATAGACATAAAGAGCTGTCTGAATTGAAACTCCTAAATCAGATCTTGAAAAATGTTTGCATTCTACCATGGAGATAGTATTCTCTTTTTCTAAGACTATATCTACCTCGTGAGTAATACGTTTTCCCTTAATTATTTGATTTAATTTAGTTTTATATCCTAATTTTTTATAAACTCTTTCCATAAACTTTTCAAATACAAATCCTCCTCCAAGAGTCATGTCAATTATTCCTTGTTTCAGGTTATATCTTGTTCCAACGGAGAGCTCTAATCTTCTTAACTCTCTAAAAACTAATCTAAATATTTCTTGAGTTGGTATATTATTATATAACCTTTTGTTTAATTTCTTTAAAATTATCTGAATTGTTTCTTCATCAGCTCTGGAATTCCTTAGCGAAAGAATTATTTTATCTTCATTATAAGGTTCTATCTCTCCACTTTTTTTCATTACATTAATCATAATTAATCTAAAATTCAGGTATATAAAAACTTTCCTAAACCATAAAATATTAAAACAATCTAAAATGTGGTATTTTATGGCTGAAGATATTTTATTAGAGAGAGAAAAAGATAGTTTATATTTTAGAAAAATTTCTTCTAAAAATGAAATAGATAATTCAAAAAATTACGATGGATATTTAATTAGGGCAAATGAGAATGAATCTAGGAAAATAATTTCTTCTTTGAAGGGCTCTAATTTTAAGGGAAAAATTGCCCTATATGGATCCGATGAACAAATGAACAGAAGATTCATTGAAACGCTAAATTTTGACTATCTAGTCTCTCCAGAAATTAACTCTGGAAAAGATTCCTTAAAACAACGAAGTTCTGGTTTAAATCATGTTTTAATTAGAGAAGCAAGAAAAAAGGGAATTACAATTTTAATTTCATTAGGGGAATTAGAGAAATTAAAAACTTTAGATAAGGTTAAGGCTATCTCCAGAATTATTCAAAATATTAAACTCTGTAGAAAAGTTAATTGTGAAGTAAAAATTGCAAATTTAAACTCTCCTAAAAGATTGATAAAAAAGGAAAGAATATCTTTAGGAACTTCCTGGGGGATGTCTTCACAACAACTTAGAGATTGCTGTTCATTTTGAAAAGGTTTAAATATCCCTATTTGTAAGAATGGTTATGGCAGAGAGCGATACTATCTTTGATCAATCGGTAAAACATAAGGGATTTTTTAATTACACAGATTTGTATAACTTTTGTTTTAATTGGTTTAAAGATAATGGATATAAACTTTTTGAAAAAGCATATACTGAAAAACTTAGCTCTTTTGGAAAAGAAGTTGTTATTGAATGGAATGCGAAAAAGAAAATTTCAGATTATTTTAGATTAGAGATAAAGGCCAAATGGCATATATTAGGAATGAATGATGCAGAAATTATGATCGAAGATAGGAAGGAAAAAACAAATAAGGGAGAGGTAAAAATTGCAATTAAAGGAGAATTAGTTAGAGACTATGAAGAAAACTGGGATAAAACTCCATTCTATAAATTTCTTCGAGGAATTTACGATAAATACATAATTCGAACTACAATGGATGATTATGAAGATAAAGTAATGGACGATGCTACAGATTTTTATAATGAAATTAAGGCTTTTTTAAATTTAGAAGGGAAATCTTGAATGAAAGAATCTATAAAAATAACTTATATTATTGCATCTACTTTAATTTTATTGGCTATTATGGGAACCTATGTTATATTTAATATCTACCCCATTAGTTCTGAAAAAATCTTAACTGCTAATGGAAGAGCAGAAATTAAAACAATTCCTGATAAGATTAGTCTTTATTTTAGTGTTGAAGGAGAGGGAGAGAATGCCAAAATTGCAAAAGATATTAATTCAGAGATTACTAATCAACTAATAGATGGTTTAATTAAAGAAGGACTAGATAGAGAAGAAATTCAGACTCTCAGTTATAATATCTATGAAGATTTTGATTGGACTCCGACGGGAAGAAAATCTAAAGGATATAAGGCTGTTCAAACTATTTTGATAAAACTTTCTAAAGATGATATGG
>CAZHYK010000050.1:0-2279 GCA_964536715.1 Candidatus Woesearchaeota archaeon
TTGCAGCAGAAAATTCTAGTGAGAGTTATGCTATCAATAAGAAGAACGATATTGAGAAGCAGGCAGATGCAGCTAGGTAATGTTAGATTAGTGTTTTAAGTTGTTAGAATTAGTTTTTTATAGGAATCTCATGAATTATCTACTTAAACTGTGTGGATTAATCCGGCTAGATATTTCTTCATATTGTCGTTAACAGCATAGGTGTAAGTTCCCCTCATTCCCCGAGTTAGGAGTACCCCATATATATTTTTTATGTAACTTTCTAATTCTTTATCTGTAACACTTCTCTTACCATTAAAATCATGATAGTTTTCCTTAAGAATTTTTATTTTATTCTTTTCAAAATCGTAATCAATCTCAGGTCCAAAAATTACTCCTATATAATTTAAATCATATCCTTGAATTGTATGGATGCATCCTATCTCAGTTATAGAATTTTTACTATTTATCCAATCTAAACTTTCTGTATTCCATTTAAATTTTTTAGATTCAATTTCTATATCAAATAAATTTGAATCTTTCTTAGAAATCCATTTCCAACCATAACCTGCAACGAGTCTGGATAATTTAAATTCTTGTTCTTTTAATGTAATTTCATTTACTAAATCTTCAAAATTATTAAAATTCCTAAAATCGTATTCGCTAAATACTTTCCTCTTGCATGGATAAGACTCTAAAATATTTTTTATATATGAAATATAATTGTCTCCTCCTTTAACTCTAAATTGAGAAACTAATATATGTTCAAAAAATAAACTTGAATTTTTTATTTGTTTTAGAAAATAATCGTGGCCTATATCTGTAGGTTTTATACTTTGATTCACATCATAAAAAAATATCTGATATTTACTTTTTTTTAAAATCCAATCTAATTCTGTTGAATCCTTATCTAAACCTAACTTCCTATTATTTTCATCAAAATCTTTATAATTAGAAAGATTTTTTCTCCTTCTTAATCTATGAGCTTCATCTACTATTAAAAGATCGTATTTGTCCTTAGCTTTAGCTACATCATTAGGGCTTAAAACCATTGCAGAATTTAGTCCGGATATTTTATTAAATGCTCTTTTTAGTGTCTTTCTTAAGGATTGTTGAGGAATTATGAATCCTATTTTAGAAATTTTAGTTTTTATTCTAGCAAGGTCCATCTTTATTTCATCTTCTTCAAAAGAATCTTCTTCAGATATAAGAAGTTTCATTAGATAAGATCCCAATACAGTTTTTCCAGTTCCTGCTCCTCCATTTACTAGAATGGATACATTTCTATTAAATGAATTCACTAGTTCATTTAATATCTTGTTTAATATTTCATTTTGATTTGCAGCTAGAGGAGTATAAGGACTATACTTAAAAAGATCATCATTTTGTATCCATTTTAATTCTCTCTTAGCTAATCCTAATTTTTTTAATTTAGGCCATATAATTTTTTCAAATTTTATTCTATATTTCTCCCTATTATAATAATCATAATTTAATAATCCTCGGTTGCTATTTTGTAATTTAAATAATCCATCTGAGGAAATATACCTTATTAGAAAGGATTCTAAATCTAGAGTAACAGATTTATTAGATTCTCCATCAATAATTATGCATGCTTCTTTTAATTTTCTCCTTTCTTCATTTTCCCAATGTTGCTTGAATCTTTCTTTTACTTTATATGTTTCCCCTATATAGGCCTCATTCTCATTATATAAAATATATACTGTTGGCCAATTAATTGATAAATTTTTATCCTCTTCTGAAAGTTTAAAACTAATTAATTCAGAAGAATCTTTATTGAAGGGAATTGTCTTTAGAGTTATATTTTCCATTTATTAAAATTCATTATATTTTTTATTTGATCCTTTAGATTTTTCTATAGGATATTTTTTTTCATTTTTTTCTAATTTCTTAATTAAAGATTTTGTTAAATCAATATTATTTATCTGTGCAATTCTTAGTAGAAAATAAAGGATATCTGCTAATTCATCCTCAACATCTTCTATTTTATTTTTGTTATTTATTAATTCAACTATTTCTTCTTTAGTCTTCCATCTAAATATTTCTAATAGTTCTGATGATTCAATAGATAAGGCAATTGATAAGTCTTTTATGTTATGGAATTGATCCCAGTCTCTAATTTCACAAAATTCTTCTACTCTTTTCTTTAATTCATCTAATGTAGTCTTCGAATCCATATACTATTCTAGAGAAAATCTTCTTTTTAAAACCTCTCTTAATAAAAAACTAATATTGTTTTTGAATTTTTCTTAACTTCTTACCAAAATCGTCTCCTAAAT
>CAZHYK010000051.1:0-2232 GCA_964536715.1 Candidatus Woesearchaeota archaeon
ATTTATCAAAGCTATAGATAATATCAATTTCATGAGTTCTATAATAGGCATATTGTATCTTCCTCCATTAATCAAAAATAAAATCAAAACTATCAAAAATTGAACTGAAACTAACAGAATAAAAAATATTAATTTAGCAAATAAATAGGAAATTCCTGAAGAGCTAGATTTTACTCGTGTAATAAATCTTGTTTTTCTATCATAGATTATAGAAATTGAAGCGAGCATTAAGATTGTAAAAAGAGAAATTATCGGAAATACATAAACCATCCCAGAGCTTTTATCGAGTTTAGATTCATATAAGGGGATTTTATTTGTCCAAACAGGATTAACAATAAATTCAGTATCCATCTCCTCTAAATTCTTGAGATCACTATCTATATCTTTAGCTCTTTTTTGTATAGAAGGAGAAAAAGCAGTAAATTCTAAAATAATATCCATATTAGATCTAACTGCTCCAGCTTTTGATCCAAGCTCCTTATTTAAATTATCCACAATTTGTCTTTTAAATCCATAAAGAGCATTGTCTATATTCCAACTAATTAAATTTGAAAGAGCAATATCGCTATTATCGTAATATATCTCCATATGTGTTTGTTTGAGATTCTTTATTTCTTCTTCAAATTTATTCGGAACTACAATTCCAACGTCGTATTTTTTTGAAATTACTCCTTTTTTTAAATTTTCTAAACAATCTTTATTTTCTAAAAAATTTATCTTAAAATTATCTAGACTATTCAGAGATTGATGGGAGAGTTGTGAGCTATCCAAATCACAAACGCCAACTTTTATTTTATATTCTCCAGGGTTTAGAGCAAAAATGAAAAACAATCCTAGAATCAAAGGTATTCCTAGAAACAAGTAGAGGTATTTTTTTCTTTTATAAAATAAAAGAAATTCTTTTTTCAAATATCCATAAAACTGATTAAAAAATTTCATTAAGTCGTAAGAAAAACTTCATCAAGATTAGGTTCTCGAAAGCTTTTCTCCTCGTATTTAATTCCAATTCTATCTAACATATTAGAAAGAGTTTTTTTAGATCTTTCAGAATTTAATCCAAACATAATATATTTATCATAAAATTCCATAATCTTTATTTCCTTCACATAACATTCTTTTTTTAGTTTATCAAATTTTTCTTGCGAAATTTTTGAGATTCTAATTTCTGAAATAAATTGAATTTTTAATTTCTTTTTTAGATTCTCTAAATCTCCTCTAAAAAATACCTTCCCCTCTTTTAAAATAATTAATCTATCTGTATGTTCTTGAGTTTCGCTTAGGAGATGAGAAGTAAGAATTATTGATTTTCCTTTATTTTTCATAGACTCTAAGAAATACCAAACAAGTCTTCTATTCTGGAAGTCTAGGCCTACAAAAGGTTCATCTAAAATAAGAATTTCTGGATCATGCAAAAATGAAAGAATAATATTTAATCTAACTTTTTGTCCTCCTGAAAGTTGCGAGGGTTTTTTTGTCCAAGATTCATCTAGCTTTAATAATTTCATTAATTCTTCGGCTTTTTTTAACGCCTTTTTTTCATTAATTCCAAAATTTAATCCAAAAACTTTTATATTATCTTCAATAGACAAATCAGGAATTAGTGCAATTTCTTGAGGGACAAATCCAAGTTTAGCCTTCTGGAAAAATTTAGGTTTTCCTAAAATTCTTATTTTTCCACTGTAACCTATAGAAATTATTCCAGAAAGAATTTTTAAAAAAGTAGATTTTCCACTTCCAGATTTTCCTACAATTGCAACAATTTCTCTCTCCTTTAGATTTATAGAAATATCTCTTAAAATTTCTCTCTCCGAATAGGAAAATTTAACACCCTCTGTTTCTACAGGTTTACCTCTTTTAAAAAACTTAAATTTAAACATTAAACTATCTAGGTTGAACTATATTATAAATCTTTGTAAGAACTCTCCTTTCTTTGAACTCTCCTTCTTTTAACAAAAGAAGAGCAATTCACAATTTACTCTTGCGACTTAAGAAGTTACAAATATTTTAGCAAGAGCAAATTACTCACCTCCTAATCCAAAAGAAAACTCAATATTGGATTTTTTATTTAGTAATAAATTACTATAATTTAGCTTCTATAGGATTACTTAAAATTTAAATAAACATTAGATTTAAAAACCAAATTAGATATAAAAAATTGTGCCTCAATAGTATAGTGGCTAGTACACAAGCCTGTCGCGCTTGAGACCCGGGTTCAATTCCCGGTTGGGGCGT
>CAZHYK010000052.1:0-2148 GCA_964536715.1 Candidatus Woesearchaeota archaeon
TTTTCAAAAATGATGGGTTATTTCGATGATAAAAAAGTAGGTGTTGTTACAGCGGCATGTACTCCAATAAATAGGGAAACTTTTTTGGGAAGATTACAATCTATTGAATACAAGGTAATTGCCTTTACAAGAAAACTTTTAGAATTTATAGATTCTATTTATGTAGCTCCAGGATCTCTTTCAATCTATAGGAAAAAGGCATTAAAAGATATTGGAGGATTTGATCCGACAAATCTAACTGAAGATATAGAGTCTACCTGGCATCTCTTAAAAGATGGATGGAAGGTAAGAATGTCTTTATCTGCAAGTGTAAAAACTGTGGTTCCCACAAAATTAAAGGATTGGTGGAAGCAAAGAGTAAGATGGACTGTTGGAGGATTTCAGGTAATAAAAAAATATATAGGATATATTTTTAGAAATGGAATGTTTGGATATTTTGTAATTCCATTCTTTTTATTCGGGTTAGTAATTGGAATTATGGGATTGGGCATTTTTATTTATTTGGGAATTATAAAAATTATTCAAAATATAGGCATAATGCTATATAAATTGAATTCAGATCTCTCTCCGGTAACATTATCGGATTTAAATTTGAACCCTACATTGTTAAATTATTTTGGAATAACATTATTTATCTTTTTCTTAATCTTTACCCTATTCGTTTTACTAAGTATGAAAGATAAATCTCTTAAAAATGAAAACTTTTTAGAAATTCTATTTTATATGACTTTATATCTCATTGCTTACCCTCCAATGATAATTTGGTCAGTTTATAAATGGATAAAAGGAGGGGTTCTTTGGAGATGAGATATCGATATTACTTTTTAGAAGCCTTGTTTATAACTCTTTTAATATTTTTTATAGGTTTCATCATTGGATATACTTTAGAAAATAATAGAAATTTAATTTTAAAGGAATATTACAGTGAAACTGAAGATTCAATAAACTCTCTTTTTGAAGAGATAGATAAATTTAATTTAAATTCTTCTGAGTGTGAAACTTTAATAGAAAAAGGATTAGAATTGGGAGATAGGATATATAGACAAGCATTGATCTTTGAAAAATATGAAACCTCGGCAATACTAACTACAAATCATTTAATCGAAGAGCATAAAAAATTCGATTTATTAAGAACGTTATACTGGGCAAATTTAATAGATCTTAAAAAATATTGTAATGGAGGATCCAATACTCTGGTTTATCTTTATGATTATAGACCTAAAAAAATTAAAGATATTGCAAAACAAAAAACAAGTTCCACTATCGCTTCAGAAATCAAAGTTATATTTGAAGATGATTTAATTCTTATCCCTATTGCAAAAAATTTGAATATTTCTTATCTAGATAAATTAATAGAGATGTATGAAATTCCTCAAGACACCGTATTTTTCATAGCAAATGAGGAAAAGATCTTTAAATATGGCGAAATGGAAGAAATTAAAGATTACTTTTCTAGGATCTAAATATTGGGTTTTTAAATCCTAAACTTTACTACACAAATCCTTAAAAAATCAAACAATTAGAATTTAATATGGAATGTAAGATTTGTAATAAGGGTTTAGAAGAAGTTGAATTATTCGAAGGAATTTTTGAAGAAAAGATAGAAACGGTTTGTAGAAACTGTGCCCAAAGAGAAAATATCCCTTTAATTAAGAAACCTATATTTGAAGAGGAAAAAATAGAACATTTATCAGTTAGAGAGAGAATGGAAAAACTTTCAAATCATAAAAAACCAATTCCTCGAGAGCAATTTATTGCACATAAAAATCTTACAAAATTAAGATTTCCTCTTAAAAGGGAAGATCACCCAGATCTAATTGAAAATTATGATTGGATTTTAAAAACCGCAAGAAGGAGGAAGAAGCTTTCTCAGACTCAACTTGCAGAAGAATTAATAATCCCGCTTCAGGTAATTATAGACTTAGAGTCTGGAAAAATTGCAAAAGATTTTGCAAATTATTTAGAAAAATTAGAATCATTTCTAGAAATTAAAATTAGAAAGAGGAGATTTACTAATTCAATTAGTGAAAGAAAACCAATCAACCCTGAAGAGGAAATAGAAATTTTAGAGAGAACTAAGGAGAAAATAAATAAAGAAAAAGAATGTTCAGAGAGTGAAGATGAAATAAATTTTAAAGATAAAGAAGC
>CAZHYK010000053.1:0-1945 GCA_964536715.1 Candidatus Woesearchaeota archaeon
CTAAGAAACTTATTGGCCCTTCTTTTAATTTTTTGAATACTTCACCGAAGTCTTTTAATCCTTCTATAGAACTATTGATTGCAGAAATGGAGTCTACTAAACCTTGTTTTTCAATAATTGCTTGTTGGACTAAACTAATTTTTTCTAAACTTTCTGCTAAAGTATCATACGCACTTTTTAGTATTTTTTGATTTTCAATTTGTTTTTCATTATATAATATTTGTTCTTTAAGTTCTTCATTAATTTTTTCTTGGGCATTCAAAAAATTAAGATATTCAGAATATTGTATTTTATTTGCAAGTTCTTGCTCTAATGCATTAATAGATCCAATAATCTTTTCTCTTTCCATTGTAAGTTCTTCAGATAATTCACTTGTATAAGTTGAATCAAATTGAGCCAATTGTTTTTGAAGATTATCAATTTCTTTACTATATGGTTTTATTTGATTTTTAGACCACTCTTCAAAACTTAAAGAGTCTGTTGTAATTTTAAAAGAAAGAGAAGAATTTTTTTCTTCAATTTCACTAATTCCTCTAGTTATTCCACCAGAAATATCTTTAATATAATCATTTATTTCTTCTTTTACTTTATTTTTATTTTTCAATAAAGTAGAGAAAGAAAGGAAATAATTTTCCCCAAAGTTTTTAATTGCATAAATAGCTTCTTCTCCATTTTCTGCTAAATATTCAAAAACATCTCCTAGTTGTATCAAACCACTAGAAGATTTTTTTAACAAAGAATCAAGAGAAGAGTATTTTTCATATAATTCTTTAATTTTCTTTAAATACTCTTCAGTAGATTGACTAGCCAATTGAATATTTTCTATCCAAATATTAAAAAAATCTTTTATTTCTCCTTCGTTTTCACCCATTGTTTCAGACAAATATTTAATAAAATCATTTGTATCAACAACACTAGATAAATCTAATTCACCAAATCTTTTGTTTATTTCTTGAGCAATATTATCATCACCTAAAATTTTACTAAATGCGGAAACTAATTTGTTTTTTTGATCTCCTTCTTCCATATACATAAAAGTATCCATAAAATATTTATAAGTATCAGAAGAAAGTTTTGAAATTCTTTCTTGAACTTCTTTAGAGTTACTAGAAGAAAAACCTTCTCCATAAATAATTTTAGCAATTTTTTTAGAAGTTTCTTCAAGTGCCTCTTTATCATAAAAACTATCAGCAATAGCCTTAGCAGTATCTCTATTGTCAACTTCAAAAGTAGAAAAAAGCTTTTCTAAAGCTTCATTAATTTCTAAAATAGAAGCTCCACTATTTTTTAGTTCAGTAATATCTCTTAAAGATTTTTGAAAAAATTTGTTGTCGGCATATTCTTCTAAATTTTTCAACATTTCATTATAAACTATAGGTCCTTGTTCTAAAATTGCTTTTGTTTTTTCTTCAGTTCCTTCTATTCCCTCTGTGGCAATTTCAGTTGCTTGAAAGGCAAGTTGAGAAAGAACGTTAGCATATTCATTGCTTACTTCAATTCCTTCAAAAGAAAGACTATCTATAACTCCTCTTCCTAAACTACTAAGTTGGTTGCCTACTTCCATTCTAGTTTCTGCCAACCTTATTTCATTAAGTCTTTCAAAACTATCATATTGTTTATCCAATTCCTCTAAGAAAAAAGTCTTTTCTTCTTTAGTCATAATAAAACTATCAAGTAAGGGTCCACCAAAAGGTAAAACTGCTGCAGTACCTACATTTCTTCTATCAATTAAAGAAGACATTTGTTTTATTAAATCTTCTTTTGACACTCCAGCAGCCATTCTTTTTTGAGCATTTCTTCCAAGCAATCTTCCACCCCAACTTTCTCCAAAAAGACCTGTCATAAAATTATATTCTGAATTTTCTCCACCAGAAGCAATTTGCTCAAAATTATCTTCAATTAGTTTCGCAGCATTAGAAGTTTTTTCTCCTGGAGCGCCATGTGC
>CAZHYK010000054.1:0-1916 GCA_964536715.1 Candidatus Woesearchaeota archaeon
TCTGGCTTAATACCATCGTAAACTAAAACCTGTTGAATCCTCTGTTTCTTTCCAGCAAGATTCAAATAAACCTCTTCTCCTGTTTTTAAACTTCCAGACCATAACCTTCCTGCAGAAATTTCTTTTCCGGAACGAGGATCAATAACAATTCTCGTAATAACAAAAGCAGTCTCTCCGTTTTGATTACAACTAGTTAAATCTTTTCCGAATTCACTATCTAATTCTCCTCTCCAAATCTTTCCAACCCTATATTTTTGAGCTTCTAAGGGAGAAGGTAGGTGTTTTATTACTACATCCATCATAGATTCAAAAAGAGAGGCATTTTTCCAAACCCAATCTTTTCTTTCCTCTTCCGAAAGACTCTCATCATAAATTTTATAAATATCTGCAAAAGAAACATTTTTCTTCTTCATAAATGGAATTGTCAATGCCCAATTATCTCTTGCAGAACCAAAGGCAACACTGCCATCATTTACATTTACCTGCCATTTGTCCTTATATTCTGTCTCCGCAATATTTGCAACTAAAGTATTAAACTCATTAATGATCTTTACAAATCTTTCCTGCATTTGTTGAGGGGTTACTTTTAATTCTTTAATCAATCTATCTACCTTATTAATAAATAAAACTGGTTTAACCCTCTCTCTTAAAGCTTGCTTAAGAACTGTTTCGGTCTGAGGCATAATTCCTTCAGAAGCACAAACTAAAACGATAGTTCCATCAACCGCCCTCATTGCCCTAGTAACGTTTCCCGAAAAATCTACGTGTCCCGGAGTATCAATTAGATTAACTAAATATTCTTCTCCTTCATATTCGTGAACCATAGAAGTATTTGCAGAATCTACTGTAAGAAGTCTTTCTTGTTCATCAGCATGTTGCCATGTAGCCATTCCACCCTCTAAATCTCCAGCATTCTTAGCCGCAATCTTTCCCGCAGCTGCTAAAAGATTATCTGTAAAGGCAGTTTTCCCGTGATGAATATGAGCGGATGTAGCGATATTTCTAATATCATGTTGATCCTTCATGATTCTTTTTATTCTATCAAAATTTTTTTCATCTGATGCCATAGATACTCTTTAGAAAATTGATTTATAAAGTTTTGCTTATAGAATTAAAAATCAATCAAATAAAAAGTTCTATATAAGTTTTCTTGGTTTCTGCTATCTTAGTTTCTTTTGCTTCTGAATTTATGGATTTCAAATTCGGAAGGACGGGAAATGAGGAATTTTCAATATTAGGAGGAACTTTCTTTTTTCTAAAAAGAAAGGAGTTCAAAGAAGGGAAGTTCAATGACTCCAGAGGTCCTAAAAATTACTTCGTAATTTTGGGAACTTCAATTCTCCTTGAATCGAATTGAAGTGATTTAAACCCAAACTTTATAATCCCGAAATAATCATATTTCATTTCATTCAATATGATATGACTCCGGAGGGATTTGAACCCTCGACACCTGGATTAAAAGTCCAGTACTCTAACCGGGCTGAGCTACGGAGCCAATAATTTATAAAGAAAAACTCTGTTTAAAAAACTAATGGTTAGACTATTCTACAAGATTTTTTATAGACTCAATATGACTCGCAACCTCTGAACCCTTCTTAGTTAATTTGATGATTTTTATTCTTCCCTTCTTCTCAAAAATAACGAGACCCATCTTTTCCAAAACTTGCAAAATTTTTACAGCATGAGAATATGTACAATCTACCTCTTTAGCAAGAACCGAACCATACCTCACCTTCGCTACTCTCTTAAGAGCAATTAACATCATTGCAGGTTTCTTTCTAAAGAACAATTCAAAATTAGTATCGGATTTTTTTTCTGCCATTTTAATATATAGTTTCTAATGTATATTTTATAGATTAAAGCCACTTTTAAATGTTTCCCAATATTTTCGTCCATGAAGAGTAGATACAAAATTT
>CAZHYK010000055.1:0-1916 GCA_964536715.1 Candidatus Woesearchaeota archaeon
GGAATTTCCATAGGAGTAGGTTTATCTCCAGAATAGAGTAAAGTCTGTCCAGCATCCTTAGGATTAAAATAAAATCCGTGTTCAATGAATTCAGGTAAAACCTCATCAAGAGATCTAGCCATACATCTTTTCACCTCTTCCGTAGGATTCTTTGAAGAACCTCTAAAAATATCTAACGAAGGTTTAAAAGAAAAAATAAAAATAATTCCTACGACAATTAGTATTCCCATGATGATAAACAAAGTCAATTGCGCCCTCTTATTCAACCTCTTTCTAGCCATACATTTTGAAGATGGAAGAGATTTATAAATCTTATTAATAACTCTAATATAAAATTCTAAATTTTCATCTCCTAAATTAAATCTTTACCTTCTAAAACAACGAAGAAAATTTCCTATTTTCTGTATCTGAGCTTTACCTCTTAAAGCGAAGGGTGAAAACCTTCAATCTTGTAAAAGTTGAAGGGACAGAAAATTTCTTATTTTCTGTATCCTTTATGACCCCGAAGGGATTTGAAGCTTCAGATTCGTAAGAATCGGAAGGACAGAAAATTTCTTATTTTCTGTATCTGAGCTTTACCTCTTAAAGCGAAGGGTGAGAATCCCTTATGACCCCGAAGGGATTTGAACCCTTGACACCCGCGTTAAGAGCGCGGTACTCTAACCGGACTGAGCTACGGGGCCGTAGAATCTAAAGAAAGAGTTAATTTAAAAAACTTCGCATATTATACAATTAGCAAAATGAAAAAAATTATTTCACAAGGAGCTGAAGCAACTATTTATCTAGATCAAAAAAAGATAATAAAAGACAGAATAGAAAAAAAATATAGAATTAAAGAGTTAGATGAAAAAATAAGAAAATCTAGAACAAAGAAAGAGGCTAAGCTCTTGGTAAAGGCAAAAGAAAAAAGAATTAATGTTCCAAAACTCCTAAAACAAAATAAATTTAGCTTGGAAATTGAATATCTTGAAGGAATAAAACTCTCAGAAAAATTAGATTACTTTCAAAAAAACAAATCAAAAAAGATTATGACCTCCTTAGGAAAAGAAATCGCAAAACTTCACGATGAAGATATAATCCACGGAGATCTTACAACCTCCAATGTAATCATCTTAGAAGACAAACCCTACGTCATTGATTTTGGACTAGGATTTATTTCTAAAAGAATTGAAGATAGAGCAGTAGATTTGCATTTAATAAAACAAGCACTGGAAGCAAAACACTGGAAGAATTATGAAGATCATTTTAGTTCATTTCTAGAAGGATATAAATTTTCAAAAGATTTCCAAAAAACACTAGAACAATTAAAAAAGGTAGAATCTCGAGGAAGATATAAACATTAGGCTAAAGAAACATTTCTTAATCCCTTTGCAAGAGATTTTATTTTTTCATCTGAAACCCTAGGCCCATCATTAGAAGATAGATATCCTGGATAAGCTTCATAAAAAATATCCTCTCCCGAAAGATTTTGTTTCCAAATCCCTTTTTTCATATATCCAGTTCCATGCATTGGAATTAACTTAATATGTGCATGATTAACTCCTGTTCCCTCCATAATTAATCCAACCCTTCCAACATCCTCAAAATATTCTAAAAGAATATTGGAAACCTTTTTTGAGGCAATAATAAATTCCCTTAACTCTTCATCAGGCATTTTCAAAACATCACTATAGAAGTGATTTTTTGGTATTACTACTGTAAATCCTTCTACACTTGGAAAAATAGAGAGGAAAGCCATAAATTTTTCATCTTCCCAAAAAATCCCTGGAGTAGACATTCTACCCTTTGCTATTTCACAAAAAATACATTTTCCTTCCTCTGTTGATGATTTATATTCTGCCATCTTATTTACCTAATCCTGAACATTCAAACCTACCTATAGCATTGTCTGGCGAGCAATTTGCTCTTGCTGAAAT
>CAZHYK010000056.1:0-1840 GCA_964536715.1 Candidatus Woesearchaeota archaeon
CATCTACTATATAGAACATATTTTTAAAAGAAAAAGTTGATTTATAAAGCTTATGCTCTTAAACTCCAACCCTATTTGGACCTATCGCTTTCTTTATAAATAAGCAAGTCTTCTAAAAAACATGGAAGAGAAGTATATTCTGTTTTCAATGGAAGATGAAAGACTTAAAGATTTGTCTGAAGCACTTTCTAATCGTTCTTGTAAAAAAATTATAAATCTTCTTTCCGAAAAAGAGCTGACTGAAACAGATATAGCTAGAGAATTGAATGTTCCTTTGAATACTATTGATTATAACATAAAGAAATTGGTTTCTACGGGTCTGATAGAGAAAACAAGCCACTTCTGGAGTATACGTGGGAAAAAAATGCCCGTGTATAGGTTGTCTAATAAAAAAATAATAATCTCTCCAAAAAAATCAATTTCAATAAGAAGCCTTTTAATCTCAATTATTGGAACAGGTTTAATTTCCTGGATAATGAGAGAATATAGTCTTAGGAAGAGCTCGAAAGAAATTATAGTTCAAGAAACCTTATTGAAAAGTCAAGACTCAATTTTTTCTGCGACTGCCATTGAAGAAGGAGGAAGAGAAATAATCTCTAATGTTACTCAAATTGGATTTTTTGCGCCATGGCAATGGTTCTTGTTTGGAGCTTGGCTGGGGATTATAATATTTTTTTCTATCACTTTTTTTAATGAAAGGAGGTCAAATAATGGAAAAATCAGTTAAGATAACTTGGATAGTTTCTGGAACATTTATTGTTGTTGCTTTAATAATAGTTTTTGGCTTATTCCAATTTTCCTTAGAGAGAAATGTAAATACTATCTCCTCTACAGGATACTCTGAGATTTCTGTTGTCCCAGATAAGGTGAGCCTGCACTTTAATGTTGAAACAAGTGGAGGAGATTCAAATGAGGCGAATGAAGCAAACTCCTTAATTGTTAATAAGGTGATTAGTCGATTGGAAGAATTAGATTTTGAAAAAGAAGAAATTCAGACCACAAACTTTCAGATTTATGAAGATATGGAATGGACACCCTCTGGAAGAAGAAGTTTAGGGTGGAAAGCAATACACAGTCTTGTTCTAAAAATGAACTCTTCTGAAACTGAAAAAATCGGAAGTGCTATTGATAGGGGGGTTGAATCTGGAGCAATCTTGAGCTATATAAACTTTGAACTTAGTTCAGATTTAGAAACAAAATTTAAAGCCCAGGCAATAAGGGCTGCAACAGAAGATGCCAAATTGAAAGCAGAAGCACTTGCAGAAGGTTCTGGAAATTCATTAGGGAAACTTGTTTCTCTTTCTGACCAGAATTTTGGTTATTCTCCTTGGATAGCTTATGACTCTGTTAAGGATGCGACAGTGCCTCAGGAGATGGATGGAGCAAGGGTAGCTACAACAATACAACCCGAAGAAAGAGTTATTTCCGCACAGGTTTCAGCAGTATTCAAAATAAACTAAGAACAAATTTTTATATTTTTATTTTTTATTTTTTATTAAACAACAGATTTAAAAATACCCATGGGTTTGTCTAAGAATGGCAAAGTTTAAAGATAAAACTAAGGCAAATAGCCCAAAACAACGTTTCAATCCTACAGATAATTTAAATGCTCCAATCAGAGTAAGAATTCCAAGAGGCAAGGAAGTTATAGGCGTTATCACACAGAGAGTCGGTGCTGGAAGAATGCTTGTTTCCTGTATGGATGGTAAGACAAGAAATTGTCGAGTTCCTGGAAGATTAAGAAGAGAACTTTGGTTAAGAGAGGGAGATGTTATTATCGCAGAGCCCTGGGAATTTGATACAGACAAAGGAGATATTCTTTACAAATATACAAAAGCTG
>CAZHYK010000057.1:0-1811 GCA_964536715.1 Candidatus Woesearchaeota archaeon
TTTTACATTTAGAGCATTTTACTCTAACAAATTTTGAATCGGATTTTTTTACCATGAATTTTCTTGTTTTTGTTGCTTTTTAAACATTTGTTTTTAAATTTTTCTTTAAAGAATACCTTTAAATAGTATATTTTATTCTATTTTTTATGGGTTTGGGTTTAAAAAAGAGGGCAATAAGTGGAATTGTGTCTACAGTTCTTATAATTATGATTGCAGTTGCCACAGTTGGAGTAATTGGGGCTATTGTTGTGCCCATGATTAGAAATAATCTTGCTGGGGGGGCTTCTTGTTCTCTTGCCTTGGGGGATATTTATCTTGATGTTGAATCTGGCTTTAGTTGTTTTGATTCTGAGAAAGGTATTTTGGTTTTGAGGGTTGCTAGGGGAAGTGCGGATGTTTTGTATGGGGGAGCGAAGATTCTTGTTTTTTCTGAGGGAAATTCTTATCCTTTTAGAATAAATTCTTCTTCTTCTAGTTCTTCTAAAGTTGTTTATTTGAATGTAAGTAGATTTGATAGTATTGAAAAAGTCGAGCTTTCGCCAATTGTTCTTGTTGGAAGTTCTGAGAAACAGTGTGGTATTGGTTCTTCGATTGTGGTAGGTTCTTGTGACTTGAAATCAGAATCGGTTAAGGAGGTTATCAATGAAGAGAATTTAGTGGAGGAGGGTAGTGGTGGGGGAGATAGTGGGGAAGGGGAAGAGGGAAGTTCCGAACCTGGTAAAAAGTGGGTTTATCAGGAAGATGCAGATGAAGAAATAGCCTATGATGCTTTTTATTATTTGATTAATTATACAAAGCCTGATAAGGCTAGTAATGAAAGCTTGTGGTTAGTTAAACATGGACGACTTGACCCGTACAATGTTACAATCCCTTCCTCTTGTTGGGATGCTTATCCTGATAAGCTCGTTCTTGCATTATATTCGAATTCTAATGATGGTGCGGGGGGTGCATTATCTAGGCCGGCATGTTATAATGGAATAAATAAGGCTCCTAATCTTCCCGATTTTCTTTTAATAGGCAGAGAAGATAAAGAGGGGTGGGGTGGAAGTGGAACAACAGATTCCCCTCCAACATATATTACAGATGGGAATTGGAGTACTTATAACTCTTGGCAACAACCACTAGGATGGAAAAAAGATTTTAACAAGCCTTCAACTAGACTTTATGAAGAAGCAATGTGGTGGGAAATTATTGGATAATTTAAAAGAGTTTTACTTTGTCTATATAATTTTCTCTCAAGAATTATATTCTAATTACTTCTACTTCTAAATTTCTTTTAAGTTCTTCAATGAATTTTTCTTCATCTGTTTTTTTTATTAAGCAGCCCGCTGCATATTGGTGCCCTCCCACTTCTGCTTCAATGCTCATTACTGTTTTTTCTAAGACCTCTTTTAAATTTTTATTGGTTTCTCCTGTAATTCTAGCTGAGACCTTAATCTTGTCTTGGTTATATGCCATACCTATCAAGACAGTTCCTTGATCGTAAATATTCGAAGAGGATAACATAGAACATACCGTTCCAATAATAGCATCTTTTATTTGTTCTCTTGCATTTAAAATTACAAACCCTGTTCCCTGAATTTTTTCAATAGTCTCTGCAGTCTTCAATCCATTCAAAAGTTCTCTTCTATATTTTACATAGATGTCCTGAGCTTTCTCGTAATATCCTTTAGTTTCTAAACAAAATGAAAGTGCTAGATCCGAATTTCCTAGACGAGAACAGGCATTAATCAAAACACTAATTTCCCTCCCATCTTCCTTTCTATTAAAGAATTTTAAGATGTATAGGTTTCCTAAAATCTCTTCAGGAT
>CAZHYK010000058.1:0-1808 GCA_964536715.1 Candidatus Woesearchaeota archaeon
TGGAGAAATAAATTGTCTTGTTGCAACCTCTATAGCGGAAGAAGGGCTAGACATCCCCGAAGTAAATGAAGTTATTTTTTACGAGCCTGTTCCGAGTGCAATTCGTTCAATTCAGAGAAGAGGAAGAACCGCAAGATTGATGAAGGGAAAATTAAAAATTTTAATAACAAAAAATACTCGAGATCAAACATTTCACTATGCCTCCCAAGCTAGAGAGAGAAAAATGCATAAAGCTATAAAATCAATAAAAGAAGATTTATTAGAACCTCAAAAAAAATTATTCTAATCCGTGAGCAATACTCTCTCTATATCCTTCACTAGAAATTTTTATAAAATTCACCTTTCCTTTAATCTCTTCAATAGTTCCCGCTCCAACATAAGTCATTCCCGATGCAAGACCTCCTAAAAGTCTTGTTATGATTTCTTTTGTAGATCCCTTAATTTCTACAAAGGTTTCCTCTCCCTCAATACTAATAATCTCTTTTTCAGTTAATCCATCTAAATCTAATTTTTTTGCTGTCGCTTTAGAACTAGCCATTCCACGATAAACCTTAAATTTTTTAGTTCCCTCTTCTATAACTTTTCCAGGAGTTTCATCTGCACCAGACAAAAGACCTCCAATCATTACAGAATCTGCTCCGGCTCCAATTGCTTTTGTAATATCTCCAGGAAACTTAATTCCTCCATCTGCGCATAGAGGAATTTTTCCTTGAGTTTCTTCAAAAATATTTATTATTGCAGTTAATTGAGGAACTCCAACTCCCGTCATTATTCTCGTAGTACATAAAGAGCCAGGTCCAATTCCAATCTTTAAAGCGTCAGCTCCCTTTGAGATAAAATACCTTGCTGCCTCTGAAGTAGCAATATTTCCTACCATAATATCTATACTGGGAAAGTTTACCTTTATCCATTCTAGGACCTCTCCTACCTTTTTAGAATGTCCGTGTGCAACATCTAATACTAAAATATTTACTCCTGCAGATATCAAATTAGAAGCTCTTTCTTCATAATCTTTAATCCCTACTGCTGCCGCACATAATAGATTTTCTTTCTTAACTTTTTTAACCTCCCCTACCTGTTCATCAATAGTTAGAAATCTATGAATTACTCCTAAACCTCCTAGTTTCCCCATCGCAATAGCCATCTTTGAATCGCAAATACTATCCATATTTGCAGCTAAAATTGGAATTTCTAAATAGTGATTTTTAGTCACTTTAGTCCTCATAGAAACATCTCTCCTAGAAGCAATCTCATTATACTTAGGAACAATTAACACATCCCCATAAGCTAATCCGCCATCTATAATTTCAACCATCTTAATAACAAAAATAAAAAGAGAGGATATAAAAAGATTATTATAAACTAAAAGATATGAAAAAAGAAATTGAAAATATTTTTTCAAAAAAGAAAGAGAAAGAAAAACCTAAAGAAAAAATTAAAACAATAATTATTTTAGATTCTAGAGAAAAACAATCTTTCATTGCAGCAAATTTAAGAGAGCAAGGAGCAACAATTCAATTTGAAACTTTAGAGATTGGAGACTATCTAATAAAAGATACAATTATAGAAAGGAAAACGTTCAAAGATTTTCAATCTAGTATAATTGACAAAAGACTTTCTAATCAAATAGAAAATATAAAAAAATATGAAAAAAGACTTTTGATTTTAGAAGGATTTTATTACAACTATTCGGATTCAAGAATAAATGAAAATGCCCTTAGAGGAATGATGCTAACTCTCTCGCTACATCACCAAATTCCAATAATATTTTCAGAAGATGAAGAAGACACTGCAAGATTTTTAATCTT
>CAZHYK010000059.1:0-1743 GCA_964536715.1 Candidatus Woesearchaeota archaeon
ACAAACATCATCTTTAAAAATATCATTTTCTTAGTAAAACAATGAAATCTAAAAGAGGTTCAATTCGTATCTACATTCCTGAAGAGGTCAGAAATCCCTTAATCTTTACAATATTTTTTGCAATTATTGGAATTATAATCCAATCAATTTTAGCCGGAAAATTTATTTTTTTAAGTTTCTTTAGCACTAATTATGTTACCTGGTTCAAATCCTTTGGAGGATTTGTTGAAAGAATTCAAACCCCTGGATCAAAGGAATTCTTTTTTAGTTTATTAAAAAGTTGGTACTATTTCTTTTACACTGGAGGACTATTAGCTTTAATTTGGGGTATTCTAAATTGGATTATAAATTTTGAATGGAAATTTGGAAAATCAAATAAACATAGATATCAATATTACGATCCATCCAGAGAATTTGAAACTAAAAAATCTATTCCTAAGATAGAAGATGTACTAGATAGACAAGAGAATGGATAATAAGCTTAAAAAATTAATTAAACAATCTATTGAAAAGGGAATTCCTCTAGAAACTTTTAGGAAAACGCTCGAAGAATTTAATTGGGATTCTTATTCAATAGAACAAGCCTCTAGAGAATTTGAGATTAGAAAATTTATTTTTGATGCGAGAAAAAATAATATTTCAGATAGAAAAATTAGAGAAAATCTAAGAAAACACAACTGGACCGATAGAGAAATTTCTAAAGCTATGGATAAGATTTATATTCCAAAACCCTCTAAAGAACTTCTAATAAAAAATTTTATTATTTTAATAGTTTTAATAATTTTAATTTTAGTTGGAATGCAACTATTAAATCTAACTAAAAATTCATTAACAAGAATCAATCATTATAATTCATTAGATAATGAATTTAATCAAACTCTTTATGATACTAACATTAAATCCTACTCTCAAGTCATTTCAAAATCTTGTGGTTCTAAAAAATCATTTATAGTTGGAAAAATTATTACAGATGAAGATATTTCAGACATTAATATAAGTTCAAATATAGGTTCATTAAAAATAAATTCTCTAAATTCTTCCGGAGAATTTATCTTAGAGATAAATTGTGAGGGAAATGTAATATTAAATTTTGAAAAAGAAAACTTTGTTCCACTACACAAAAAAATAAATCTTCTAGAAGGAACTAATTTTTTAGATATTTATTTAATTAGAGAAAATGAATTTATTCAGGTTGAAGATAGTTTAGAGATAGAAAATATCAAAATGAATTTTGAAGAGAACTCCTTTGGAGAGAAAGATGCCTTAATTTCCTTAACTCCTTTTAGTTCTACCAATATTGAAGATTCTTATTATTTTCCAGGAGATTTGAATGGATTAGATATTAATGGAAATCAGATTTATCTTGAATCTTATGGTTTTTTCAAAATTAAAGCTGAAGATAGTTCTAAAAATAAAATAGATCTAGTTTCAAATAAAACTATTCAGGGTTCTTTAAAGATTGAAGATTCACAGAAAAAAACCTCTCCTAAGAGAATTGGAGTTTGGAATTTTGATGAAAAACTGGGAACCTGGAAATATGTTGGAGAGTCTAAAAAAAGGTGTGAAGATTATTGTTATTATGATTTTAATTTAACTAAAATTGGTTCTTATTATGCTCTAGGAAATTCAGTAGAAACTACAACAATTAATCTAGATAGTTATGATTATGTTGCTCCGAGTTCTAGAAGAAATAGTGTAGATTTTGCAATCTCGCCTCCGCCTATTCCTCCGAAGAAACCTACA
>CAZHYK010000060.1:0-1663 GCA_964536715.1 Candidatus Woesearchaeota archaeon
GTAAATTTTCAAAAGATTTATTTAATTCTTCTTTAGTTAGAGAAGAAAATTTCATTCTCTTAGCTTCGCTATCTGCATTCTTACCTCCTAAAAATCTAACTACATTCCATCCGATAACCTCTCCCTCAACATCATAGTCTGTTGCAACAATAAAATTATTCGCTCTCTTCGCTAATTTCTTTAGAGAATCATAGAATTTTTTTGTAAATCCTGCTTTAGATTTTTCATGAGCAGGAGACCAATTAATCTCAAAATTAGGAAATTCTCCTCGAGGTTTTATCTGATTTACTCCAAATAAATGTCCTGCTGCACATCCTACAATAAATAAATTTCCATCTCTGCTAAATTCATAATAAGAAACTCCGTTTTTTTCCTTAATTTTATCATCTTTATTTCCACTTAAAGCTGCCGCAATTTTTTCCGCAGCCTGCGGCTTTTCAGTGACAATTAGAGTCACATTTCCAGAACTAGAACTTCTTTTAACAACTTTTTTATCTGTAACTTTCTTCTTGATAACTTTCTTTTTAACGGTAGCTTTTTTCTCAGCCATTATTAAATCAATCTAACTAGTATATTTAAGTCTTTGTTTGTTTAAGAAAGTAGAAATAAAAATATTTTAATAAGATAATTTTTAAATAATTAGTTTAGTTCGTAAAAATAGTTCTCTAAATAAAATGAGAGATCTTACAAAGATTTATAATAATCCTTAATCCTTTTTATTTATGGATAAAAAGAAACATTTTGAAAGGGTAAATAGGTATTATAAAATGTCAGAAATAGGATATGACTTTGTATTGGGTGGTTCAAAACATTTTGGTTTTTATCCTAAGGATAGAAAAGTTTCTGAAAAAGAAGCCCAAATTTTAATGCAGAATCTAGTCGGTAAAAAACTTAAATTAAGTTCAAAAGATTTAGTTTTGGATGCTGGTTGTGGCCAGGGAATTGTATCTACCTTTTTAGCAGATAAATATAAATGCAAAATCGAAGGAATAACCATCGTCCCTTTCGAAGTAAAAAAAGCAAACTTACTTGCTGAAAAATTTAAGGTAGAGAACAATGTGGATTATTCTATAATGGATTATAGTAAAACCAAATATAAAAATAATCATTTTAATTGTATTTATACAACTGAAACCTTATCACATTCAATAAATATTAGAAAGACATTAAAGGAGTTTTTTAGGATTTTGAAAAAAGATGGAAGAATTGCTTTTTTTGAATATTCTCTTGCAGAGGATAAGAATTTTTCAAAATCGGAGATAAAGATTTTAGAAAGGATTGCTAGAGGTTCGGCAATGGAAGGATTAAAAGACTTTAGACATAATAAATTTCAAAATATTCTTTCAGAGGCAGGTTTTACAAATATAAGAATTGAAAACATAACCGAGAATACAAAGCCTTCTCTTGCAAGATTAAAAAAAATTGCAATAATTCCCTATTATCTATTCGTAAAACCTTTCGGATTACAAGAAAAGTTTCCTAATATTTCCGCCGCAGTTGAATTTCATAAAATGGTACAAAAGGATCTTATTAGATATTGCATATTTACCGGAAAAAAATAAAACACATCTAACTAGCTATTTCAAAGATTCGAAAACCCCTAAATCCTCCAAAACAAAAAGATTATAAAGCCTAAATTATTTACTTGATTGAGGTGATGAAA
>CAZHYK010000061.1:0-1661 GCA_964536715.1 Candidatus Woesearchaeota archaeon
CGTATATCTCACGAGGAGAAATTGTCTGGATGCCAATCCTAGAATCTGAAATAACTCCTCGTCCAGAAAGAATTGCAAAACGACATGAAATGTTTAGATTCTCACAGATGACAGAATGGCACATCTCATTAATTATTTTTACCGGAATAATCTCTAATCTTGTCCTGTATACAATTCTAAATTTATTTGGACTGAATCAAATCGGAATAATTAGTCTATACTTCGCCCTATGGTCTCTAATCCCCCTTAGTAAATTGGATGGTTCCAAATTATTTTTTGGAAATAGGAAATTATGGATTATAGCTACAACTGCATCTTTAATTGCATTAATTTGGCAGAGTGGAGTATTCTAGATTATTATGAAAGAATTAAAAATAACACCTAGAGAATATCAACAAAAAATATTTGAAAGTTGTAAGAAAGAGAATTGCTTAGTTATACTTCCTACAGGAACTGGAAAAACACTCATTGCTATAATGATGGCCATTGATAGGTTTAAGAAATTCCCTCTGGGAAAAATTTTAATTCTTGCTCCCACAAGACCTTTGATAGAACAACATATTGAATCATTTAAAAAAAATCTTCCAGATGGTTGGACACAGATGGACTTGTTTACTGGAAAAACTCCTGCTGAAAAAAGAAGAGAGATTTGGCAAAATGCAGAGTTTATTTTTTCCACTCCTCAGTGTATAGGAAATGATCTTAAGAAAGGACTCTATTCTCTAGAGGAGGTTTCTCTCTTAATAGTTGATGAATGTCATCGTTGTTTGAAAAATTACGCATATAATTTCATTGCTCAAAAATATCAAGAGCAATCAAAAAATCAATTGATCTTGGGACTTACCGCCTCTCCAGGTTCAGATAAAGAAACTATTACTACAATTTGCGAGAATATGAATATAAAAAATGTAGAATTAAGAACACGAGAGAGTGAGGATGTTAGACCTTATTTACAGGAACTAGAATTTGAGAAAGTTGAAGTAGATTTTCCTCCGGAGTTTGAAGAAATCAGACAACTCCTAAAAAAACTATATGATGAAAAAGTTCAGGAATTAAAAAATAGGAAATTATTCTATTCATTTCCAAGTAAGACTGAACTATTAAAATGTCAGCGAAGAATAATGACCACAATTAGTAACGGAAATAAAGATGGAAATTATCTTATGGGTGCTTCCATCTGTGCCCAGGCAATAAAAATTCAACATTCCCTAGAACTTTTAGAAACACAAACACTTTCATCCTTTGTTAATTATTTAAAAGATTTGAAAAAGCAAGCAGATGAAAAAAAATCAAAGGGAGTTCAAAGATTAGTTATGGATAGTCATTTTCTAAAAGCCTATACTCTAGCAATTTCCTTAGATTTTGAGCATCCTAAATTGAATAAACTTATAGAAATCGTTAAAGAAGCTATGATAGAAAATAAGAATTCTAAAATAATAATATTTGCTCAATTTAGAGATAGTGTAAAAAAAATTTCAGACAGTTTAAATAAAATTGAGGGAGTAAAATCAAAAGTCTTCGTAGGCCAGGCAAAAAAAGGGGAAGGAAAGGATGCTACAGGGTTAAATCAAAAAGAACAAAAAGAAATTGTTAGAGAATTCTCTAGTGGAGAAATAAATTGTCTTGTTGCAACCTCTATAGCGGAAGAAGGGCTAGACATC
>CAZHYK010000062.1:0-1617 GCA_964536715.1 Candidatus Woesearchaeota archaeon
CAAGATTTTCCGGAACTCCGATGGCTTAGAAATCTTTAAAAAGAACCTAAGGCTAGTAAAACAAAAGATGGTGAAAAAGAAAACTACTAAAAAAAGTACAAAGAAAAAAGTAAGTCCTGAAAAGAAACCTGTAGATTCAAAAGTTTTAGAACTGTCTAAGGAAAGAGATATTGCAATGGACTTTGCTACAAAAACATATAATCGATTCGATAAAATTATAAAATCTATTGTTCTCTTCGGAAGTTCAGCAAAAAAAGTTTCCATAGGTTCGTCAGATATAGATTTGGTAATTTTAATCGATGATGTTTCTGTTAGGTGGGATCAAGAATTAATATCTTGGTATAGAGAGGAATTATCAAAATTAGTTTCAGATAATATTTATAGAAAAAAACTTCATATTAATTCAATTAAACTCTCTACCTGGTGGGATGATCTAACTCGGGGAGATCCTGTTGTTTTGAATATTATCAGATACGGAGAACCTTTAATTGATATGGGGGGGTTTTTTATTCCACTAAAAATATTATTGCAAGAAGGAAAAATAAAACCAACTCCAGAAGCAGTTTATACTCTATTACAGAGAGCTCCAACACACATCTACAGAATGAGAACTAGTCTTCTTGCTGCTGTAGATGGAGTCTACTGGGCTTGTTTAGATTCAGCTCAAGCCGCATTAATTGCTCATAATGTTCTTCCTCCTTCTCCCGAACATATTAGTATAAAGTTAGAAGATACATTTGTAAGTCAAAAAAAATTAAAAAGAAAATATGTTGATTTTTATTCTAGAGTACATAAAATAGCTAAGGGAATTGTTCATGGAACTATTAAAACCATTGATGGAAAACAAATTGATGAATTTTCAGAAATGGCTAATGAATTCGTAATGGAAATGAGTAGATTAGTAGAAGAAACAATTAAATAATTATTTCTTAGGTTTCTTCTCTTCAGCTTCTTTCCTAGCTTTCTCCATAGCTTTTGCTTGATAAGCCCTAAAATATCCTCTTCCTACTTCAGAATACATTTTATCATTCTTTTTATCCCTTAGATAAGTTTTAAGCTTATCAGCGTCTAAGCCTTTTCCATCCTCCGTAAGATAACTCTTTATAAATTCTTGATGTTCAAATGCATGATATATCGGAGCTAGCAAACTTAATGAATCAAAATTCCTTAAAACATTAACAAAGTTTAACATATCACTATCTCCCTTAAATGCTCCCTGAAAAGCCTCTCTTAACACATCTCCATTCTTATCTTTCATAGCCTCATCTATTTTTTCATCTACTAAATATTTTCCAGCTAGACCTCTAGCCATTTGAACTAAAATTCCATCATCGGAATTATCTACAAGAGCATCATAATTTGATTTTACAAACTCTCCAAGGGATTTATAATTCCCTACGGTAGAATTTCTCATTGCATCTACTATCGCATGTCCTGGAGTTCCGAGTGTTGCTTGGTAAAGCTGACCTGCGATTTGTTCATTACCATTAGCTAAAATCATAGAATAGTTTTTCAATATATTTGGATCTGCCTTACTAACAAACTCTCTAGACATACCTCTAAAGTTTTCATACCTATGAGCATAATTTAAAAGCTCTGCTTGAATTTTATCATCTA
>CAZHYK010000063.1:0-1570 GCA_964536715.1 Candidatus Woesearchaeota archaeon
TTTCCTGTCCAATTGCAGAATTTGAACCATTTAATCCTCCGATAGATTCTAATGCCTTTTCATCAGACAATAGATGATATTTCCAAAATAATTTATCTCCTTTTTTAATCGGAATTGCAAAGTCTCTAATCGATCTCAAGGCTACACGAATTATTGGATCTTGCTTCTCGTCATCTAAAATCTTATTTTCCTTTAATTTTATAAATGCCTCAATTTCAGGTTGCTTTAAATTAGAAGTAAAATTCTCTAATTTATCTTCCTGTCCAGGTATTAGATATAAAGGCGAGGTTCCTACCCTTATATTTGAAAGTTTTAATTTTCTCTCCCTTAAAAGCTCCGAGAGAATAGCTGAGGTAAATGTTAAACTTAATCCTGTTATTTTTGTAAAATGAACAGGCAAGCTAGGACCTTTTTCTGACACATATTCTAAAATCTTTCTCTTTGAATCAACAATATTTATACTCATAATTTTAACCACCCAGATTCATAATATGAAACATCATCTTCATCATCGACTATGGCGAGAAGTAATTTTTTGTTTGTAGAATGTGCGACCCTGTTTTTAGCAGAAAATTCTTGCATTGAAATTTTGTCATGTTCGGAAATACAAAATAATATCCATCTGGCATGATCCTTTCCAATAGACTTTCCTTTCGCATAAACCCTAAAATCTGCCCCAAATTTCAAAGCACTCTTCACGATATTTCCCTTCTTTCTCAAATCCTTAAAAACGATATACTTAACCAAAAAATTCTTATCCTTCCTTTCAATTTTCTTAATCAATGAATTTAAGTCAATTTCCTTCTCCCTTAAATCAAATAAATCCATCTTCTTAGATTCAACTAAAAAAACAGCCTCTACAAAAGAATACACAATCCTCTCTCCCGACTTTTCTCCAAATCTCTCCTTCTCAAAAAGACTAAATGCAAGACTATCGTTAGAAAAAATTCCTCCTGAACTGAAATAAGACTTGATTCCCATAGAGATTTATATTCTCTAGGATATATAAACTTTTTTAAGAACAAAGATTAGATCTATTTGAGAGATTCTGACTTAAAAAACTAAAAAAATTAGAAAATGTATCTAGGGAACTCTTTCCAATGTAAAACTTATTTCTTTAAACCTATTCTCAATATTTTTTAGAGAACTATCACTTCCTTCTTCCAATAAGGTATTATATAATTTATTCCTAGACATTTGTTTTAAAATTATCTTACCTTCATTTATATCAAACTCGACCAATCCTTTTTTTAAAGTTTTCCACCCTTTAATCTTCTCTTTTGAAAGAAAAGTCCCCCCACCTGAAGAAGAAATATGAGACCTGTCAAAGGAGTCTCTTCGAAATGAATAGGTAATTTTTAACGAAGGATCCTCATAGTGATCTATAATTTTCTTTTCGATAGAATTGATAGAAATTGACGAAAGATTCCAATCTCCATAATATTGAGAAAATTCATCTGAAATTGGAGGCAAATCAACAACCATAGAAATGTCTCCGACATTTCCGTGTAACAAACCATAATTACTTCTGTTCCCAACAGAAAGATTTCTAATCCAAATAGAAACTTGC
>CAZHYK010000064.1:0-1522 GCA_964536715.1 Candidatus Woesearchaeota archaeon
TTTAAGGGCGGGGGACGGGAAAGCCGTTTTGCTTCTTTTCTTAAAAGAAGTTTCGAGAGGAGGGCAGTTAGTTTTCTAATTTAGAAAGAATTTTTTCAACAATTTTAGATTTCTTTTTTATCATTTCAGGAGTGTTTTCTCCTCTAACTAATTTATACATTTCTTTTTCAATATTAGGTTTTAGTTCTTTTAAGTCGTTATGAATTCTTTTGTATGGCAACATAAACATGAGATTATTTTTTGCATAAAGGGCTTGACAAATTGCTTTCATAACATCCCAAAATTCAAAACCAAATTGGAATTCATTTCTAAATTTATGATGCCTCCAATAAAATAAATTTTCTTTTATAGAAATAATTTGAGAATCGACAACTTCTTTCATAAATTTCTTTGGATACTTCTCAACCTCTTTTTTCCAAATTGGAAGCAATTTTTCTTTATCAAAAATAGAGATAGAATCAACAATTTTATGTTTGATAAAATGCTGATAATTAAGATAATTATCTATGGATGTGTAAAAGCCATATACCTTAGTT
This sequence comes from Candidatus Woesearchaeota archaeon, assembly GCA_964536715.1. Lineage (GTDB taxonomy): Archaea > Nanobdellota > Nanobdellia > Pacearchaeales > GW2011-AR1 > CAKZRD01. Next base: position 537 of record CAZHYK010000064.1, read on the forward strand.
TCAATTTCTTTTTTAGAAATTATTGTGGGGTCAACTCGCTTTCCTAAAACCTCGTATTGTTCTTCTACCTCAATATCTGGGTCTTCTTCGTTTTTCAAGATTTTATATTTTTTTCTAAACAATTCTCTAATTTTCTTTTCATCGCTTGACTTCTTTAAAACAATTACAAAATCCATATCTGAACCTTCATCATCTTGTCCAACGATTGAAGAGCCATTATTGAAAATGGCTAAAACTTCTGATTGAGTGGAAAAAGATTTATGGATTTCTAAACAAACTTCTTTATTTTTCATATCAAACCCATTTATTTTCCTTTTTAAGAAGTTTTCTAAACTTATAATCTTTTCCAATACTTTGCCTTTATTTCTAGTTGATTCATTGAAAGCAAGAGGGTAGATATTTTCTAAATCTTTCAATCCAATAATTTTAATATCAGTACCATAAAAATCAATTTGAGTTAAATTTTTCTGCAATTTATTCAATTCATTTTCTTCAGAAGAATCAAGTTCTATAATTATTTTTCCTTTTTTTATAATTATAGTTCCCCCATCAAGAATAACTTCTGCTTTAATCTTCTTTTTTATTTCCTTAAGAATTTTGGAAAATTCTTTTTTTGGAATTAGTAAATCAATATCATTTACATTCAATGATTTATCTTTAGTATAGTAGAAGTGAGCAAAACTTCCGTAAATAATTGGGCTTATTTCGTTTTCTTTGCAAAGAGCAATAATTTCTTGAGCAAAAGAAATTAATTTTTCAAGATGCTCTCTGTTTGCTGGGTAGATATTTGTTTTCATTTTTCCTCTTTTCTAAAATAAAAAGATTGTGTCTTAAATAGTTTTGTATTTGTTTTGCCCTCCTCTCGATTTAATAATTCTGAAACGAAGTTTCAGCTATCTTTTGGCTTTCCCATCTGGGTGGGGGATGGAAATAACTAAAATTAATCTCGCGCAGAGTTTTTTCCCGCAGGAAAAAATTTCGTTGAA